>NZ_VPDB01000010.1:0-82597 GCF_013417925.1 Acinetobacter sp. YH12218 | reverse complement strand
AAATATATATCGTTGGCAGAAGAAATTATTTAGACCAATTATCAAAAACTTCATTGATGACTTTATTCTCGATAAAAATCATCTGCTACCACAGAGAATCTATAAATGATAGTGCGTAAGTCCTAAACTATCAAAAATAAAACAAAGATTTGATGTGACTTTCTATTTATTTTTTTAAATTGTGGATACACAAAATTGGGGGAATTTTGATGGTATGGTTTTGGTCACGACACTGCATTCAAGCAAATCGGCTGCTGGTCTTAGCGAGTCTATTTTGCCTGCTATGTTGTATTGCTATACCCACTTTTGCCAATGCCACCCCTCAGATCTCAAGCAGTCATTGTCCTGTTGAAATTACCCATATTGCCACAGCTAAAAGCGCTGTCGAGCAAGAGCGCCCACGTACAGGTTGGCAAAATCTGCAAAAGCTTCCAGACACTTGGAATAAACGTTGGCCGGATTATCATGGTATCGCTTGGTACAAAATCCAATTTAAGTTGAACTGTGACCTCCATCAGTTAAATCAGCCCATTGCTATCGCCATACAAGGCATCACCCAAAGTGGACGGGTGTACATCAACGATGCCCTACTTTGGCAAGATTACATTTCAGCAGAACATTTTTCGCGAAGCCAACATCAACCTAGACTATTGAACTTGCCTAGCTCGAGTTTAAAGCAAGGTGTTAATACCATTTGGGTGCAAGTATATGGTTCGGTGACCCAAAAATCAGGACTCAGTTCAGTTCAAATTGGGGAATACCCGCAAGTCTATGACACCTTTAAAATTTGGTTACTCGAACAACGACAATTAGTCGAACTCAATACGATGATTAATTTCGTCGTGGCTGTGTTCTTTTTTTTAGCATGGCTCGCCAATCGTAATGAAAGAGCTTACTTATGGTTAACCATCACTGGTATGTGTTGGGTGTTTTATAGCCTGTGTATTATTTTTAATGGGCCAATTGCATTTCTAACCACCGTACAGATCGACCGTATGCAAAATATCATTTTCTGCTTTTATACGGTTTTTGGCTGTATTGGTGCATGGTATTTTGCAAACCACCCATTTCCAAAAATTCAGAAACTATTATTAAGTCTTGCCACCATCGCCGCTCTCTGTATAGGTTTTGCGCCAGAGGCTTATTTAAAGACCGTCATCCAAATTTGTTTTAGCTTCTTTGTTTTTGTCTTTGTGGCCAAATGTATTAGCTACCCCTATTTAGCCTATAAAGCCAAAATGGCTGAAACCTATTTGCTTGCAACGCTGTATCTGATTTATTTACCGATTGCGGTACATGATGCTCACTTTATGATGACCATGGAAGGTCATGCGCTCTCGCCCTATACCGGGCCAGTGACAACCCTCATCTTGGGCGGCGTACTGGCTCTACGTTTAGCTCGACACACGCGTCAAATTGAGCGTTTTAATAAGACCTTAACTGAAAATGTTCAACGAGCTGAACTGAAACTCGCTACTTCACTCGGTCAACAACATCAACTCGCGCTTGAAAATGCACGACTTCAAGAACGAATTCATTTATCTCATGACTTACATGATGGTTTAGGCGGATCAATTGTCCGTTCAATTTTACTGTTAGAACAAAATGATAAAATTGAAAAACCACAAATCATGTCGATGCTTAAATTGTTCCGAAATGATTTAAGACAAGTTATCGATTCGGGTTCAAGTATAGGGACGAAAGTTCCAGACACCCCGATCGAATGGGCGGCGCCGATTCGCCATCGCTTTGTACAGCTCTTTGAAGAATTAGACATGAGCTCAAGCTGGAAATTTGCTGCCGAATGGATTCACTCACCCACTGCAACTCAATGTCTCAATTTGACTCGTGTCGCAGAAGAAACCCTGACCAATATTCTAAAGCATAGTCAGGCTAGCAAAGTTCAAGTCAGTTTGTGCGAAACAGAGACTCAACTGATATTACGTATTGAAGATAATGGTATAGGCTTCAACCCTAACGAAGTTGAACAAGGGCTACATGTTGGCCTCCATAGTATGCAAACACGAATACATCGTATCGGTGGTGAATTTAAAATACAGTCACAGCCGGGTTGTACCGTTCTTGAGGCCATTTTACCGTTTAAACATGATGATACAGATAGTGAAGATCTTGACGATAAAATCGCCTAGCTTAATGTTATTTCATCGCTTTTGAGCTGAGTAATTCACTGTACATTGCAAATCCTCGGCACGGCTTCCGTCGGTGAGATTGAGCAAAAAGCGGATATATTCACGGTAAAAAATTTGACTTGTGCATCTCAGGACTTAAAATACCGCATTCGAATTTTTTACATTTGCCAAAGTTATGTCGAACGATCAATTAGACCAGCACGCTGTAGATCTGGATAATCTAAACGAACACCGTGAAATCGTGACGTTTATGCGCCGCTCTGCGCCACTTAATACTTCGCAACGTACTGCGCTGGAACAATATGGTCATCTAATTTTGGAATACCCTGTTGGTGATTTGCGTCAGCATTTTGAACACCCTGAACGCCCATTAACTGTAGAGATCGGTTTTGGTATGGGTCGCTCTTTGGTGCTAATGGCAAAAGCAAACCCAGAGCGAAACTTTGTCGGCATTGAAGTGCATGTTCCGGGTATCGCTCAATGTGTGTATGAAGCAGGTCTTGCAGGTTTAACTAACCTTCGAGTACTGGATGCTGATGCCATCCAAGTGCTACGTGAAATGCCAGATAACAGTATTAATACTGTGCAATTATACTTCCCAGATCCATGGCAGAAGAAACGTCATTTCAAACGTCGTTTTGTATCTCATGACCGTATGCCATTGGTTGAAGAAAAATTAGAAATCGGCGGCACATTCCACTCAGCAACTGACTGGGAACCGTATGCTGAATGGATGATCGAAGTTCTTGAAGAACGTCCACGTCTTGAAAACCTTGCAGGTAAAGGCAATAGCTACCCTCGTCCAGACTGGCGTCCACAAACTAAATTTGAACGTCGCGGAATTGAAGCAGGCCATAAAATTAATGACTTCATCTTCAAAAAAGTAAACTAATTTTTGAATGAAATAAAAAACCACCGTTAGCGGTGGTTTTTTATTGCTGTTTTTGATCTAAGATTTATCTGTGTTGTTTCAAATCACAGGAAAACTGCTTACACCTAGGCTACTTGCGCTTGGAGCTGACTTTGACGAATCATATCCACGGCTTTTTCAGCAATCATCACTGTTGGGGCATTGGTATTGCCATTCACCACAGAAGGCATAATAGAAGCATCGACTACACGAAGGTTTTGAATCCCGTAGACTTTCAATTCAGGGTCAACCACAGACATCTCATCTACGCCCATCTTACAACTGCCGACAGGGTGATAAACCGTATCCACACGCTGACGTAAGATTGCACGTATGTCATCATCGGTTTTGACCAGTGAGGTAAATAAATCTTGCTGATAATGACTCGATAAAGACGGCGACATCATTAATTGCTGCGTCAACTTAAAGCCTTGTACCAAATCTTCTAAATCCTGTTCATCCCCTAAAAAGTTTGGATCAATCAATAATGGATCATTGACACTGGAACCACTCAATTTGATCGTACCGCGACTTCTTGGATTGAGCAGACACACATGACAAGACAAACCATGGCTTGCGTGAAATTTCCGTGCATGATCATCTACTAACGCGACGACAAAGTGTAATTGCAAATTTGGTATCGCTAAATCGGGTGAAGACTTTAGAAAACCACCACATTCTGCAAAATTTGAAGCAATCATGCCCCGTCGCTCCTTACGATAGCGACTGATCTGCTTAAACATATCAATTGAGCCTGGTAAGGACACCCCAAATGTGCCTTGATATTCTTTGACTTTATAACCAAAAATGAAATCGGGATGATCGTGGAAGTTCTTTCCTACACCCGGTAAATGGTGCTTCAATTCAATGCCATGCGCTTGTAGCTCGGCCTGATCTCCCACTCCAGACAACATTAAAATCTGCGGTGACTGCATCGCTCCGGCACTGAGCAAGACTTCACGTCTGGCTTTTAGGTGTTTCATTTGCCCTGCATGTTGTACTTCTACACCAGTCGCAACTTGATGCTCTATGGTAATTTTATGCGTTGTTGCTTTGGTCAATACGGTTAAATTTGGCCGATCTAAATGTGGAAATAAGTACGCACGCGCCACACTACAACGCTCTCCATTGATATGCGTAACTTGATAAACCCCTAAGCCTTCTTGTTCTGCACCATTAAAATCATCAAGGACTTTATGGCCTTGTGCACGAGCCGCTTCGGTATAGCGTTGATGGAAAATATTGTCACTTTGTACATCTGTGACGGATAGAGGGCCGTCATTTCCGTGGAATTCATTGTGTATTCGGTTGTTATTTTCTGAGCGAATAAAATATGGCAAGACCTCGTCGTATGACCAACCAGTATTGCCCTGTACCGCCCATTGATCATAATCATTTTTATGACCACGAATATAAATCATGGCATTAATACTAGATGAACCGCCTAGGCATTTTCCACGTGGTTGATAGCTTTTACGACCATTCAAGCCAGCTTGTGGCACAGTTTCAAAAGCCCAATTATTGATCTTGGTCGGCAAGCTCACCACGCATGCAGCTGGAATATTGACCGTCCACTGATCACCTTGTCCACCTGCTTCTAGCAAGCACACAGATATATTCGGATCTTCACTGAGTCGTGCAGCCAGTACGCAACCCGCACTTCCGCCACCAATCACAATATAATCAAATTCCATTTTTGACATTATTTTCATCCAATTGATTCTTTTTATAAATGCACAATAAGTGATTTAACGCTGACTGAAAAGTTTCTTTTTAAAAAATGACGCGCGATACCGTGCAAGAAGGATGAAACTGATGATCGAAATTTTGAGGCAAGCGTCACTCATGCAAGGTAGCAACTATGTCGGTCAAAATGATCGATGAACTTAACACCCAAACTTGGTCTTTTTATATTTTTAATCTATAGACGTTTTAAAAGCACTGTAAGCTGCATAGCTAAAGATTTGGCTGAAACAATGGATTTGATCAAAGCCTATTTCCGTTAGTAAATTTTGATAGTGCTGCTGGCTAATCAGTTCAAAATCATCCTCTAAACGCTGCATCATTTTTGTCGCTTGTACAGCAGATAAACCTTGCATTTGGCAAAATTCAGGTAGGACACGCTGCTCAAAATTCGAATGAGTTTGCATCAAGTCAAAACTTACAAAAATGCCCTGCGGTTTAAGCAATTCAAAAGCTTTTGCTAAAAAATTCGTTTTCTCTGACAACAGAATGAAATGCGTCACCAAGATACTCAGCGCCGCATCAAAACAACTCGCCTGCTCAAAAGTAGTGTGACTGCCCAAAACAAATTTGACGCGATGCAACTGTCCAGCAGCTTCAACACTTTGCCGTGTTTGATTCAGCATATTTTCAGATAATTCTGTAACGGTAAATGACCATGTTGGATTCAAGGCCATGAGATAGCCCAATTCATAGCCCGTCCCACATCCAATGATCAGTACATGGGCATCTTCAGCGACATAGCAATTTAACACCGCCTGAATCTGTTGATGGACAAGTTCATAACCGGGAATTAATTTACGTATATGTGCATCATAACTTTCGACCACTTGTGGGCTATTAAAATCTTTTGCCATGTAACATCCTGATTGACATGTATTTCTATGCTAATAAATATTCATTGTTCTTTATAGATTGTTTATTTCTGATGATGCTCAAAAATCTGCTGACTCAGCATTTCATAGACCACTTTCAGATCGACTTGATCCGCTTGCTCAAGCATATTGGCGTGCATCTGCATGATATTTTGATCCCCACGCATTGCAGGGCCTGTTTGCATGTTACGCGGTTCAGCCTGAGTCGCTTTATTGGCTGTCTCTAAAATCAATGGATAAAGCAAGCTAAAATCGACGTATTTTGCATCGACAACCTGCTTTGCCATGTCATAACAATAATTACTAAAATTACATGCGAACACCGCAGCAAGATGCAGACTTAAACGTTGTGCCGAATCATATTGATAAACCCTTTGACTCATGCTGTTTGCTAAATCTGTTAGTGTCCTCAAATCTTTAGAATCCGCGGCTTCTACAAAGATCGGTGTAGACGTCCAGTCCACATCTCGATCTAAACTAAAGGTTTGTAAAGGATAAAACACCCCTGCTCGCAAATGCTGCTGGGTCAGTACCGTGATATTGGTGCTACCTGAAGTATGCACGATCAAAACCTGTGGCAGATAGGCTGTAACTTGCTGAATAACGGTTGCAATCGATTGGTCGCTCACCGCAATGATCAAAAGATCAGTCTCAGCATTCAACTTATTTGGGGTATGAATGGCTTCGGCACCTACACTTGCTGCAAGTTTTTCTGCCTTATCAAGATTTCGCGCATAAACTTGCACAATGTGATGTTGTGGATGAAGTACTTTGAGCAAATGATGTGCAACACGACCTGCACCCACAATACTGATTCGCATATAGTTTTAACTCATTTTCGATGGCTACAGCATGTCAGGAAAATATCGGACGTGCAAATCGAGTTGTATCGATAGAATGATTTATTTTCAATTCTTCACATTAGTTTCGCTCAGATAAGCACAAAAAAAGGGATGCGTTTCATCCCTTTTGCTAGACGTCAATCTAAGTCTAATGCATATCATATCGCTTTCAATCTAGACAATATTCGATATGCACTTTAGCTTTTACGATTTACCAATGATTTGATTCAGAGTCTGTAGGTATTGTTCTGCGTCACGGCGCGCATTGAATTTCTTTTCAAATACACCTGTGTTTTGCACACTGTTCGGTGTGTATTCTACCGAAACAACAAAGGTATCAAGCAAATCTCTATTAATCCGAATTGCAATAATATGATGTGAGTTTAAATAAAAACCATCATCAACCTTAACTAACATGACTCGCCTCAAAAATCTTGCATAATGAAATAGATAAAAATATCTAAACATTCATAAACTTGGATGCCTTACCGCATACAGTTATAAATAGGATAAACCGAAATCATTGTAACGCCATTATGTGATTTGTATTGCAATTATTATGCAATTTAAATGAATAATTAGAGAAAATCATTCAGTTCCAGTCATCTAAACATGATTGATTTTCAATCCTAGCTAAAGATTGGATAAAAAGACTGGATATAAAAAAGCCTGCTGCCATAGCCATGGCAATAGGCTCATTTCAGTACGACTGATTTAACT
The DNA here is from genome assembly GCF_013417925.1 of Acinetobacter sp. YH12218. Taxonomy (NCBI): domain Bacteria; kingdom Pseudomonadati; phylum Pseudomonadota; class Gammaproteobacteria; order Moraxellales; family Moraxellaceae; genus Acinetobacter; species Acinetobacter sp. YH12218. Next base: position 75,357 of record NZ_VPDB01000010.1, on the reverse strand, counting down.
CAAATCAATCGTACAATGTGGTTGAACGATTAAACACTCAACATACTGTTTAATGTTTCTGACACATTCTTCGATTTCACAACAGGTTTAAGTGCTTCAAGTTTTGCTTTGACTTCACTACGCTGCGGTTCTGCCAAAGTGTACCAACGGGACAAAATTTGCAGTAACCGTGAACCGACAATTGGATTCTTCTCATCGAGGAATTTTGCCAATTCAACAATGTGCTGTACACCAAAGCTCCATGTGTTGACAGGATTGCTATTTAAACCGCCTGTAACCGCACGAATACGGTTCGGTACTTTCAAGTCATAGTCAGGATGAGCAGTTAGTGCCTTGATAGTTTCCGCAGTTGCTTTCGGATGTGCAGCTTGCAGCATAAACCATTGGTCCATCGACAAAGCTTCATTTTTAAAGCGTGTATAGAAGGCTTCTAAAGCTTGCTGTGCTTGTGGTGCATCATTCCAAACCAATACTTTTAAAGCACCAAGACGTTCAGAGATATTTTGCGTGGTTTTAAACTGTTCAAAGGCTAAATCAAATACTGACTTATCCCCCTGACGCGCCATCATATTCAAAGCGATATTTTTCAGCGCGCGCACACCCATTGCCTGACTGAACTCTGCAGGCGCTTCTAATGTTTGATAAATATTTTTCCAGAAACCGGTAAATGACAATGCAACAGCGGTAAGTAAAGCATTGCGCTTTTCTTGGATCATGGCTGGATTGTAGTTCTCATCAATACGGCTGCCCAAATAGCCCTCAGCCGGAACATCCAGCAAGCGTGAAGCCAATAACGGATCTTTGCAGACCAATTGAGGCAGCAGCTTAGGCGAACTGATCGCATCTAAATAAATTTGCGCATCATGATCTTTCAGCAGAATGTTTTCGACCAGGCTCTGCGCCGCCTGCCATTGGTTAAAGCCATTGGTTTCATACTGCAGAAGGAATGCAAGCTCTTCATCTGAATAGTTAAATTCAAGATTAACAGGTGCAGAGAAGTTACGTAGTAAAGAAACAACAGGCTGAGTTTTTACACCGCTAAATGTAATGGTTGCAGTATCGGTATCAAATAAATACACGCCATCTTTGATGCCATTTTCAACCAATGCATCTGAGCTGAGAACTAACTGTTCACCACTCGTCGCATCAAACAATGCCAAAGCCACAGGAATAGGCACAGCTTTTAAATTTGGATATTTCGGATGAGCTTTTAAGCTTTGTTTCAAGCTTAAAGTATAGGTTTGATTTGCAGCATCGTACTCACCTTTTGCTTCAAGTTTTGGTGTACCCGGTTGGTTATACCAAATCAAGAAACTCGATAAATCCACACCTGAACCCGCTGTCAGTGCTGCCACCCAATCTTCAACAGTCACAGCTTGACCATCATGGCGTTTGAAATATTCGTCAGTACCTGCACGGAATTTTTCTTTGCCCAAGAGTGTCGCCATCATGCGGTTAATTTCCGCACCTTTTTCGTACACTGTTGCGGTATAGAAGTTATTAATTTCAACAAAATGATCTGGACGCGGTGGATGCGAAAGCGGGCCTGAATCTTCTGGGAACTGATGTGCTTTTAATACTGCAACATCATCGATTCGTTGTACCGCAGCAGATTGTAAATCTTCTGAGAACGACTGATCACGGAATACCGTCAAACCTTCTTTTAAGCATAGTTGGAACCAATCACGACAGGTAATACGGTTACCCGTCCAGTTATGGAAGTATTCATGTGCAATCACCGATTGAACGCGCATGATCGCAGCATCAGTCGTATATTCTTCATCAGCAAGCACACAAGAGGTGTTGAAAATATTCAAGCCTTTGTTTTCCATTGCACCCATATTAAATGCACTGGTTGCCACGATCATATAATTGTCTAAATCATAAGGACGACCATAATGTTCTTCGTCCCAACGCATCGAGTGCTTTAAAGCTTCCATCGCAATATGACATTTTGGAATGTCTTTTTCTTCTGCATAGATTTCTAAAGCAACATTACGACCTTCAGACGTCACGTAAGAGTCTTTAAGTACCGCCAAATCACCAATCACACAAGCAAAAAGATACGATGGTTTTTTGGTTGGATCTTGCCAAACGGTATAATGACGACCTTCACCGGTTTCACCCGCTTCAATCAAATTACCATTGGCAAGTAATACAGGGAATTTTTTATCCGCTTCGACACGTGTGGTAAATACCGATAGCACATCAGGACGGTCAGGATAATAGGTAATTTTACGGAAGCCTTCAGGCTCGTTTTGAGTGACGAATAGATCGCCTGCCGCTTGGTATAAGCCTTCGAGTTGAGTATTACTTTCAGGATGAATCACGACTTCGGTTTCAATGACAGCTTGGTCAGGTGCATTTGATATCACCAGTTGTTCTGCATCTACAACATAGGCATCTGCTGGCAAGACTTGACCATTTAAGTGAATTGATTTGAGTTCCAAATCACGACCCAATAACACCAAATCCCCTGCCGTTTGACGCCGCATCACTAATTTTGCATTTACATTGGTATGGTCATCAAAGACTTGAATATCTAGATCGATACTATCTACGACAAATGATGGTTTTTGATAATCTTTTAAATAAACAGTTTGGTCTGCTTCGACCACTGGATTTGCCGCAATGTTCATATCTCGTCCTATTCCTTAGTTATTGCTCATCAGCTTTTTGAACACATTGTGAATGACTTGATCATACGACAAGATGCATAAGCTGTCTTCGCATTTACAATGATTTATATATGGGCTCAGCGCATGTTGTTTTCAATCATCTTTATTGAATAATTTAAAGGCTGGCACATATTTTCGCCATGTTTAAGCAAAATAAATGCCCGAGTTGAGTACAGCTACTGCAATATGCAAATTATTTATCTACCTCAAATAAATAAAGCACCTATATACTAGAAAGAGAAAGTACAGGTGCTTTATATCCTTCTGTACCTTCAAATTATTACGCTCAAACTTTCCTGCTTAAGACTTAGAGGATTATTGATTTTCGAAAATTAAATCGAGCGCGCTGTCATAGTCTGCAGCAAAGTAAAATTGAAATGCCGTGACTTTTGAGGTGAGGAATTGCTGAATTTCTTCCGTCGCACCCGCCACATAAATTTTAGATACTTGATGTTGCTGCGCCAGGCTCAATAACTCGATCGTCTTTTCCAGTGTTTGATCATGCCCAATAATCAGCGCACCAACCGTACCCTGTGGCTGCTTATATAATTGCATACGGGTGATATTGCTGTTTTTAAGTGCGTCTGACATATGTATTCCATACAAAGAAAGGATAAAAAAAGATCAAAACCTTTAGAAATCCAGCTGAATCATGCTGTGTATCAAGTTCAGTAGATTCCGCTTGGTTTCAATCCTAGAAGCCTAGATCATTAAAAATTATAAGCTCAATATATACAAATATACTTTTCAAATCCAATCGCTTAGGTGATTCCTTCCAAAAAGCACCTTAGTACGTAATTCATATCAATCTTCTAATTTGTATTTGATTGCATACTTCTGTTTAAACGATGCACCAAGATGTTTCTTTTTCAACAGTTTAAGCATTTTGAGAATTCATTAGACATAGCCATACGCATCAATATTATTTTGTTACTTTTAAATTAATAATTTATTTTCAATATCTTAGTAAATAATTATAAAGTTTATCTGCTTTAAAATGTCTACTCAAAACATTTGAGCATGCGTTTTGCATCTACTTAATTGCCAAAAGCAAAATCATCAGGCTAAAACAAAAAGAGGTGCATTATGTTTATTAAAGAACACATCATCCGTATTGAAAATATGAAGACCCTGCAAGCGCTTGATGCTGCAAATATCGACCATCAAGTAATTGCAATGTTTATGACTTGCGAAGGGATTCCACTCAAAGCCTTTGAGGTCAGTTCATTACTTAACTCATATAGTGCATTAGGCACTAAAAAAGTCGCGTCTAAAAAAGTGCAAGCCTTAATACAAGCCAAACAAGTTGGAGAGGAGGACGAATCGATCCCATGCCCAGCCGCCTATTAATAATCCATTCTAACTAAAAGCTGCATCATCACTATGCAGCTTTTTTTATTTGTCGACTTCTCGCCTGAGCTGCTGCAACTGAAATTGCAAACCCGTCTTTAAACAGAGATGTGTATAATCAATTTAACCTTTCAAGAAACGCTGGCAACATGTTCAATATTCTACGCAAACAAATGGATGAAAGTACGCAATGCCCGTTGTGTCGTGCATCTATGTATTGGGTAGATGCTGAAAAATTAGATGAGCAAGAATTTAATTTTTATCAGTGTAGCCACTGTCATCATCAAATATTTCCAGAACAGCAATACAACTGTCATTGTGAAAACTGTCAGGCTGCGCGAAAAAAACTACTGAAAGAAACCCGTTTACAAGAACAGCGTAAACTCAAAAATAAAGATATCGTTGAACGTGAATTAAGTGAACTGAGTTTTTTACAGAAACTCTTTTTGCTGGCTTTATTGGATAATCACGTCCAAGAACATACGGCGCATCAAGAATTTATCGACTGGGACGCTATTAAGTATCATAACATCAGCCCGAATTATTTCTTCCAACAATCACTCAAAAAGCATCTCGTGCATGAGCAAATTTTGATTGTGAAAGATGATGCACTACAAGCTGAACAGTATTATATCAATGTCCGTCTGGATGGCTATTCGGAGCCCAGTCTTTTTAGCGTAGCGCAGCAACTCCGTCATTGGTTTTATGAAAATTTAGCCTTGGGTGTTCCCTTTAAAAGTGCTGACGAAGTGAAAGAATGCTTGTATCTCCTACTTTTTCAAGAAATTGTGCAATTCATGCAGTTTTACTGTAAGACATGGGGTATTCAAATTGCAGGGAATAAAAGCTTTCAAGTGTTCTGTTATCGCCTACTCGACCATCTAGCGGTTGGGCAGATTTATTATATGATTCAGTCAGCACTCGAATATCTACATAAACAAAAAGCCCTGCAAGTTCGTAATGAAAATTTCATTAACACCAATCTGTTAAAAAAGACCTTACAGCAATACCGTGAACGTGGCTTACAGGAAAAATGGGAAACTTTTACCCTCCCTCGTCCGCCACAACTCCCCTTTAGTAAAATGAGTGAAATTTTGCTCTTTAACTTTTTAGGACTCGATGAAAGTATCTTTGTGCAGCCAATACGCCATGCTTGGAAAAAAATCGAACCTCGCTTAAATTTTTATTCCACAAAGCGCTGCATGTACTGTGGTTCACAAGAGCTCTCTGTCGATTATGATGCCGCAGATTATGTGACCCTGTTCTGCCGTAATTGTAAACATCAAGACCATTACTTCACCCGCTAAGGGAGAAACCGATGAATCAATCTGAAAATTTTGAAACGACCATGAACAGTGAATTGACTGACTTAAATAGCCCGCTTTTGCAAAGCGTCATCAATGCGTGGATTGAACTTCAATCCAAACAACCTTTGGTGCATATCCTCACCAATGCAGTCGCGAGTAATTATGTCGCCAATGTCCTTTTGGCTGCGGGTGCTTCTCCTGCAATGATTGACAATCCCTTTGAAGCCGAAAGCTTTGCCTCAATTGCCAGTGCATTGAATATCAATTTAGGTACGCCAACGTCTGAACAAATGCAGGCCATGCAAATTGCTGCACAAACAGCACAAAATTTAAATAAACCTTGGGTGCTTGACCCTGTCGGTTATGGCCCCGTTTTGCCGTGGCGATCTGAAATGGTTGATCAATTACTCCAGTACAAGCCAAGCATAATCCGTGGCAATGCATCAGAAATCAGTGGTCTTGCAGGTAATCAAGGTGAGTCACGCGGTGTCGATAGCACACTCAATAGTGCCGAGATTTATTTAAATGCTGCGCCCTTATTAGAACACTGTGAATGTGTGGCAATTTCAGGCGAATCGGATTTCATCTTATCAAAAGAAATGAATGCTGTGATACAGATTAATGGTGGATCTTACTTACAACCCAAAGTGACGGCTTCTGGCTGCGCTTTAGGTGCGTTAACAGCGGCTTATTGCGCCGTGAGTGAAACGCTAACTGCTGGCACGGTCGCAGCACATTTGCACTTTGCGATTGCGGGTCAAAAAGCCTATGAAATTAGCTCAAGTGTCGGCAGTTTCAATGTTGCATTTTTAGATGAAATTTATAATCTCAATGAAGATGATTTCAATCAACTTGCCAACATGCAAATTTATGCACTATGAAGCTATGATAGCTTGAGAAAAACAAAAACAGCTTGAGTAAAGACTCAAGCTGTTCAGGGATTCATACTGTTTTGTACTAATTAATATGCGACAAAAAATTTACTGTGCCGTACTGTCAATTGCAGCATTGGCATCAAACATTTCTGAATCTTCGATCGTTTCTGTTGGATTACTCAAAATCATGTCGAGGTCATAGTCCCCCGCATAGACAATATTTTTGATTTTTGAACAGTCGCCATCACTCATTTCATAATTTAAGACTTTGGCTTCATCACCAATTTTAAACTCAGCACGAACAACGTTTTTATTTTCATCAAAACTCAGTTTAGGCTGTACGCCCTTTTTGGAATTTTGCTGCGGATCTTGGCTGTCCGTGAAAATATCAAAATCCACATTACACTCTTGTTGCGACTGCTTACAGTTAATTTCTGCTTGCATACGTTCCACTAACGATGGCTCAAAATAGGCAGCAAGTTGATCTTTACTCAAAGCATGCAATTTCAACTCTTGATCATAAATTTGTTTGACCAGTTTTTCGGGGGCAACACATTTCTGCGATTGCTCCTGTACTTTTTGCTCTGCTGGCTGACAAGCCGTTAAAAAGATCGCCGCGCCGAAACCGAATAATCGATATATCGTCATTTGTCGCATAACACATCCATGTCCGTCATTAAACTGCCCGCCCAACTGCCAGATTCATACTTGCTTCAAAAATAGTTGAAACATTTAATTTACAAATACACATTAAACCCATGCCATCAAAATAATCTGGCACGTGCTGCATAAAAAATTGAACATGTTCATCAGATTTTTTCCGTAGCCGAACCAATTGCTCAGGCGTCACCTTCGGTAAATCACAACGATGAACAAAAATATCCTCAGCGCGATGCTGCACATCATGCTGACGGATTTTATAACTGTTTAAAACATCCGCATACTCAGTGGGCATCGGGACACCATGCCTTGGATAAAACTTAACAGAGCGCGAGGCAAATAATGTATATACCTTTGGTTGTGCCAATGTAGCCACAAACCACATAGGAATCGCTGGAAATCGAATCTGATGCTGCATCGCCACTTTAATCGCCGAATTTAAGGTCAGGTTTTTCCGACGATAATCAACCAATACCCCTGCCCGTGAATTAAAAATAAAAATCGGCCGATTGTTATGCATAATTTTTAATATACGCACAATGTTTTGCCCGATCAGTTTTTCCTGCTCAAAATACTGAATGATTGGTAAGGCAACAATATCTGGGTCATGCATGTATTGATAAAGTTGCTCAATCCTAGAAGTTGGAAAAATACATTGATCAAACTCCCAGAGCCGTTGAAACAACTCATGTTTTTCTTCAATCGTGAGTTTGCAAAAATCAATGATATTCTCAGTGATCGCCATACCAACACCCATTTTCTTAATGGATTAACTTTGATGTTTTTTCAAAGTCCCTAGTTATAAAGTTTTCCGAAGCGGTATTTAAATGAAATAAAATTATTCATAGATCATCAATGATGATTAAAACCCCAAGTTAAAAATGAATCGCTATTTACCCTCATGCTTTTTTAAAATCAACCCTATCAATATTTCTTACTTTTGAATCGTTTTAGCCCTCTAAAAGCCCAAAAGTTGCAGCGTTTTTTGACTGTTACATCATGTAAATATAATACGTTTTAACATAGTGAATTACAGCCTCCTTGGATAGGATTTCTTATACTTTCTAGTCATACAAAAAAGACAGCTTCGAAAAGCTGTCTTAGGGTCATTTTTAATATTTGAGCATTAGGCCTGGTAATAGATATCAACCGTTTTAATGCGGTTTTCATCCATTGCCGTGACTTTAAATTGAATGCCTTTAAAATCAACCACAGTACCGACTTCTACATTGCCGTGGGTCTGATCTAAAATAAGACCTGAAACACTGATATAACCATCATCTTCTTCGATCAAATCCAGCATTTCCAATTCAAGTTCTAACTGATACAGATCGAGCATGCCTGAAGCTTTCCAATGTTCATCATCGATTTTAATCAAATCAAGTTGTTCATCCGCATCTGGGAATTCACCAGCAATTGCTTCAAACACATCGAGTGGTGAAATCAGACCCTGTACCGCACCAAATTCATCCGTAACCAGTACCAAAGAGCCTTTAGAGGTACGCAAGGTATTAATCGCATCAATCACCTTCATTTTTTGGAAAATAAAGATCGGACGATGACGTTTAATCAATACTTTTAGATCATCTTCGCTATCTAGAACATCAATAAGTTCTTTCGCACGGACAATACTAATCACTTTGTCCAAGCTACCACGACACACAGGGAATAAACTGTGCGGCACTGAAAGGACTTGCTCACGAATTTGCTCAGGTGTGTCATTTAAATCAACCCAAGAAATTTGATTACGAGGGGTCATGATCGACGCAACTGAACGCTCTGCAAGCGTCAATACACCACCAATCATGTAACGTTCTTCGTCTGCAAAGGTTTCTTGTGCTTGATTACCGACTTGATCGGCTTCTAAGCGTCCACCCATCAGCTTTAAAATACTGTCTGCAGTACGGTGACGTAATGGAATTTTCGCTTCGTGTTTTTGAGCATTACGCTGACTAAACTGGTTAAAGGCTTCGATGATAATCGCAACACCAATACCTGAGTAGATATAGCCTTTCGGAATATGGAAACCAAAACCTTCTGCAATCAAACTAATACCAATAAGCAATAAGAAGCTTAAGCATAAGATCACGACGGTCGGATGTCGGTTAACAAAGGCCGTTAACGGTTTAGATGCAAGTAACATCACAGCCATTGCAACAATCATTGCAGCCATCATGACATAAATGTTGTCGACCATACCGATTGCTGTAATGACAGAATCTAGAGAGAAAACTGCATCTAAGACAACAATTTGCGCCACGACTGCTGTAAAGCTCGCATAAGCCACTTTTGTTGTCACTTGAACTTCTGGTTTACCTTCTAATTTCTCATGCAGCTCTGTGACCGCCTTATAGACTAAGAATAATCCACCGAACAATAAAATGAGATCTCGACCAGAGAATGTCCAATCAAAAACGGTAATCAGGGGCTTTGTTAATGTGACCAACCAAGAGATTGCAAATAACAATCCTAATCGCATTAACAATGCGAGTGAAAGACCAAGTATACGGGCTTTGTCACGTTGTTCTGGAGGGAGTTTTTCTGCCAAAATGGCAATGAAGACTAGGTTATCAATCCCTAGTACAATTTCTAAAATAATTAATGTAAGTAAACCAACCCAGATTCCAGGATCTAACAAAAATTCCATTAGCTCTCTTCCTCATTCTGGATTGTAAGAATATCTTCAATCAGACCAACGCACGGCGACGGATCCATAAATTTAACCTGTGTAACTAGAGACCATTCCATTATGCATAATCTTGCGCATTTGTAATGTATTCAAGCATATTTTTTCGCAGCAACAATATGACAAAATGTTAAAAACGCTGAATGTATTACAAATCGAATGGGCGATATAAAATACACATCTAGATGTTAAAACCTACTTTTTGAGATCTCCTCTTCCACTTTAAAAAAAGTATGAATTCACCTGACTTTTAATTAAATGTAATTAAATACGTTGTATGAGATTGTATGACAAATCTAATGAATTATTTATTTCTACCTTTTGGTAAAAAATATTAATATTCAATTCAAATTAAAAACTTATTTATTTTCACTACACTATCTCTTTACCCAACTTTGCTTTTATTCTCTTTTAATCGCTTGGAAAGAATATCAATATAATCTATTAAGATAATCTAAAAATGAGATATCTTCTACTTTCTATTTTTTTATTGTGAACTCTTGCTATTACCCTCTATTTTTCAATAGAATGTTAAAACATTAAATAAAATTAAAACAAATATTCAGGGGACTCCTTCATGACAAAAAAGTATTCAAAATTTTTACCATCCACCGATGACTTTAGTTTAGAAAATTTTCCTTTCTACTGGGTCACTCAGGTGCATTCACAATATGTTTTAAACGTCGACCATGCCTTAAAAAAGTATGGCGTAGATAATTCACGTCGTCGCATCCTGCTCGCACTCAAGTCTAAACCACATGCGAGCGTTTCGGATTTATCTGAAATGGTCGTGTCTAAAATGTCGACGACAACCAAAATTGTTTATCGCTTAAAAGATGAAGGCTTAGTAGACACTTATTCTTGTGAAGATGATGCACGTATTACTCGCGTCGTGTTAACCGATAAAGGCACTGCTATGACGCAAAAGATTAACGATCTAACGAATGTCGTTCTAGAACAATCTTTTGAAGGCTTAACACCGCTACAAATTGAAAAAACCATGGAAAGTTTAAAGCACATTTTCAAAAACTTAGCGCGCTAAGCATTCTGCATCACCGAAGTATCAATCGAAAAAGTTCAGTTGGGGACTGATTTTTTCGATTTTTATTTTGGGTGCATGCTCACATTCAAATTCGTCAACAGGAAAACCCTGTACAAAACTTTGGATATTCGGTGATTTCCAACTCAGCCATTCCTCTAATCGTGCATGCGGAATCACAATCACTGAGCGTTTTACATTACCTGGCTCATGAAAGTGTTTCATCATCTCATGCTGAATAGCATCCATCGTAATCATGGTTGCAGAACGTACAATCTCATCACCTTGCCGACAAATGTCATATAAGGCAGCGATATAAAACGCTTCTCCATCTTTGCGTTTAACACTCCAACGCTGCGGTTTATTGTCGATATACATAGACTCATAAAATTCAGACACTGGAATTACGCCAAACTTACATTTTGAGATCGCATTGATAAAAGACGGCTTTTGATACAAAGTTTCATTTCGGGCATTATAGGTTTTTAGTGCAATAGATTTGTCTTCGGCCCATTTAGGCACCATGCCAAAACCCACTTTTCGCCACTCTAGCCCTTGCTCAGACTTAAAGAGCAGCGGTAAATCATAATTTGGATAGACTTCCTCAGGATATTCAAAACTGATTTCAGGCAAGTTTTGCGACTTTAATTGCGCTAAGGTAATCGGTTTGAAATTGGCACACATATTTGCCATAATCCGCAAAAATTCAATCTTTATAATAAATGAAAAATCTAGACCGAAGTCGCTTTATCGTTTTAATTCTCAGTTTAAGTCTATATCCAACTGCAAAGCAGCAAAAGTTTCTGTACATACCGTTTCATTTCTACCTTTTAGTCTCGACGCGCTATATCTCAATGAATATCCATTTAAACAAAGCCTGATCAATGAAATCGAGATCCCTGCAGGCAAATACCGCATTCAATATAAGCATTTTCGCAATCAGCAAATGATCAGTACACATCATTGGGTCACGGTCAAAAATCTTCCCAACACCCAAGAGCAGCAGTTCTCATTAGTCATCCTGCCCTATGGTGAAATGATCAATGTCTCTGACTTTAAAATTACATCTCCAGAAATGTTTCCTGAAATCCGTTTTGCAAAACGTGCTCAAAATAGTTATCGCTTGATGCAAAATCAGCAAAGACAAAGAGATCAGTTTGGCGTGATTCTTCCTGACGTAGATGAAGCCCATACGATGGAATTGGAAGATCAATTTGGCTGGTTTACGGTGAACGCAGATGAAGGGCGTGTCAGGACAGATTGTACAGGCACGTTTAAAATCAATCCTCAAGATGCGCTCCCCTATTTCACTACTGCAAATTCAGCTATTCAGTTTAATGATTAACAAGGAAACAAAATACATAACGCATATTTAGCGTTTAGTGATAACAATCCGCTTATTCCAATTGCAGATCGAACAATTCATGAGGCAACAGATTACAAAAATGGCTTGAAGTTTGATGTGTATATTCACAATATCCAAAAAATGAAAACCGAGAGTATTTCTTCTAATTATTCAATCTACAATTACAAGGTTCAGGTCAAGCTGTATATGACGGCCTTGCAGCGTAAACCTATGCTGTTGATGAATCACAAAATGTACTATCAGGATAATTGTTCAAGCCAAGATATTGGCTCTTTCCTGTATTACAAAACACGTTGGAGTCGTTTTTGGGACTATATACTTCCTGATATTTCATGGAAATAAACTAGAAATGTCCTGCATAACAGAACCTGCAGTGAAGTCTATTGCACAAGATAAAATAGACTTCATTTTGTGTATTTTAAGCAGGGAACGTTTGCCAATGGGTGCGGGTAAATTCCTCAAATATCCACTCACCATTAAAGCGACCAAGGCCTGAATTCCGTTCACCGCCAAAGGGTGCATTAGAATGATCCGCCACACTGATGCCATTGATATGCGTCATGCCTATATCGAGTTTGGCCACAAACTCTCCGCCGCGTGCTAAATTTGAGGTACATACCGCACTCGATAAACCAAATCGGGTTGAATTCGCCAATTCAAGTGCATGCGCTTCATCTCGCGCTTTTAAAATCGGCAAAATTGGCCCAAAGCTTTCTTCTAATGCAATATCAGCGTGCGCATCCACATGGGTGAAAATATGCGGTGCAACCAATTGACCTTCTATACCGCCTGCATAGGCTAAAATCGCATCTTGCTGAATGGCATTTTGAATAATGGTTTTTAATTTATCGATTTGCGACTTATTGATGATAGGGCCTATCAGAGTTTCGACATCATTCGGATCACCGACCACAATGCTTTTTACCCGTTTAATTAATTTTTCAACATAAGCATCGTGCAAGGATTCATCCACAATCACTCGATTGGTACTCATGCAGATTTGTCCTTGATGCAAAAAACGCCCCATCACGGTCAGTTCAACGGCTAAATCTAAATCGGCATCATCTAAAATCACCAAAGGCGCATTGCCGCCAAGTTCCAGCGCTAAACGCTTAATCCGTGAACTTGCCAAAGCTTTCACCCCCACCTGTTGACCCACTTCAGTTGAACCTGTAAATGAAATCATTTTAGGCACAGGATGCTCTACAAAATAGTCGCCAATTTCACTGCCGCTGCCTGCAACAACATTTAATACGCCATGCGGCAAACCCGCTTCTTCAAATAATTTCCCGAGTAACGTTCCACCTGTCACTGGCGTGTCACTTGCAGGCTTCAGCACCACACTATTGCCGCAAGCAATCGCAGTCACCACAGAACGCATCGATAAATGAAATGGAAAATTCCACGGGCTAATCACCGCAATGACACCCAAGGGTTTGCGCAATACAAAACTCTTTCGACTCGGGTCTTTACTCTCTAGCTGCGTAGTTTGCATTTTTTCAGGAAAACGCAACGATTCTTGGATAATGCCGAGCGCTGCATCAACTTCAATATTGGCTTTTAAACGTGTACTACCAGATTCATCTATCAGCCATTGAATAATTTCTTCTCTGCGCTGCTGAATGGTTTGAGTTAATTTAGTGATGACTTGCTGACGTACTTCAATGGGCTTGGTCACTTCTGATTTAAAGGCAGCTTCTGCCGCACTATAAGCACTGTCTACATCGACACTGCTGGCTGCCTGCAATTCAAAAATCTCTGCTTGGCTAAAGGGATTGATATTCTTGATGTGACGCGTTGAAGTCCCTGCTCGCCACTGTCCACCAATATATTGCAAATCTAATGCGGTATATGCTGACATCGTTTCCATCCCATTTTTATCATTCATTCCAATGTAAAGGCTTCAGCATCGAAAAGCTATGAGAAAAACAGGATAAAACTTTATAATTAATTTCTTTTACAACCTTATACTTTAAACAGGCTGATGAATCTGCCGCATCGCTTTATAGATTCGCCAATAAATATAACAGCTAATGATGACTTCAAAACTTAGATCTTTAACTGTGGTGAGTTGCTCAAGCGCAGCCTCCTCCATGTTTAGGGTCAACATGGGTAACAGCCCTTCGACAACAACAGCGATCAAGATAAAGAGGACTAAACTCTGAATCGTTACGGGCAAATACAATGCAATAAAGCGCTTTAAAAAATCTCGGCCTTGCTCGCCGCCATTGGCTTTAAATATGGCATTCACCCAGCTAATCAGCAGACCAACTTGTAAAACAAACGAAGCCCAAGCTTCTGTAGGTTTGGATTCTGGGGTTAACGTCAGTGCTAAGTAGCTAAAGAAAATCAATATTGAGCTGGCAATATAGTAGTTTTTATAATGGGTTTCAGAGACTTTATTCAGTCTTATATCATCCACCAACCGATTTACATTCCATAAATACATGGAGTTTCCTTTTCATTTTTTATGTCGACATTCTAACTTTCTCAAGCAATAAAAAAAGCCTCCGAAGAGGCTTTTTTTGATTTACAGATTAGTCACCTGTATAACCTTTTAATTTTAAACGGTAAGCATGAAGAAGCGGCTCTGTATAACCAGAAGGCTGCTCGCCACCTTTGAATACTAAGTCATAAGCAGCTTTGTATGCATAACCATCAAAGCTTGGTGCCATTGGCGTGTAAAGTGGATCGTTGGCATTTTGCTCATCCACAATTTTCGCCATACGTTTAAACACTTCTTCAACTTGCTCAGCAGTTACGATACCGTGACGTAACCAGTTTGCAACGTGTTGAGAAGAAATACGTAAAGTTGCACGGTCTTCCATCAAACCAACGTTGTTGATGTCTAGTACTTTTGAACAACCTACACCCAAATCAACCCAACGAACGACATAACCTAAGATACCTTGAAGGTTATTTTCGAGTTCTTTAGTTTTCTCTTCTTCAGACCAGTTTGTATCTGTCGCTAAAGGCGGCGTTAACAAGTCATCTAAAGATAGCGGCTGAGTATTCAACAACTCTTTTTGACGCTCAGAAACATTGCACTGATGGTAGTGAATCGCGTGAATTACAGCACCAGATGGAGACGGAACCCATGCACAACTTGCGCCAGCTTCTGGATGCTCAATCTTCGTTTTGTACATATCAAGCAACATATCTGGTTTTGGCCACATGCCTTTACCGATTTGCGCTTTACCACGTAAGCCGGCTTGAAGACCGATCATCACGTTACGGTTTTCATATGCAGGGAACCAGATTTGAGACTTCACTTCGCCTTTACGAACGAATGGACCTGCTTCCATGAAAGTATGGATTTCATCACCCGTACGGTCCATGAAACCTGTATTAATAAAGATCGTACGATCTTTCGCTTGCGCGATACAGTTTTTCAAGTTCACAGAAGTACGACGTTCTTCGTCCATGATACCGATTTTCAAAGTCTTCGCAGGTAGACCAAGCGCTTGTTCAGCACGCTCAAATAATTCAACTGCAAATGCAACTTCTTCTGGACCATGCATTTTTGGTTTAACGATGTACATAGAACCTTTACGAGAATTCTTGTTTTCGTTTTCGCCTTTAATGTCTGCAAACGTCAATAACGGTGTGATCAATGCATCCATGATGCCTTCGTAGATTTCAGCACCATCTACAAGGATCGCAGGGTTTGTCATCAAATGACCTACATTACGAAGCAACATCAATGAACGACCGTGAAGCGTAGTTTCACCACCGATTAAGTTTTTGTGCGTACGATCTTTATTTAATGTACGCGTGATGGTCTTACCATTTTTCTCGATTGACTCAGAAAGTGTACCTTTCATTAAGCCTAACCAGTTACGGTAGCCTTCAACTTTCTCTTCAGCATCAACTGCTGCAATTGAGTCTTCTAAGTCTTGAATTGTGGTTACTGCAGCTTCAAGAACTAAGTCTTTAACGCCCGCAGCATCAGTTGAACCAATTGGGCTCGTCGCATCAATTTCAATGATTACATGCAAACCATTGTTTAAAAGTACGATTTCAGTTGGCGCAGCTTCGTCACCATTAAAACCAACAAACTGAGCTTCTTTCGCTAAAGTTGCAGTTGAGCCATCTTTTAGGCTTACAACTAACTTTTTGCCTTCTACCGCATATTTAGTTGCATCTGCATGCGAACCATTAGCTAGCGGGAAAGTTTCATTTAAGAAGTTTTTAGCAAATTCGATAACTTTTGCACCACGAGCTGGGTTATAGCCCTTACCTTTTTCCGCGCCGTCTTCTTCAGAAATCACGTCAAAACCGTAAAGAGCATCGTAGAGTGAACCCCAACGTGCGTTCGCAGCGTTTAAGCAGTAACGTGCATTACGTACAGGCACTACTAATTGCGCACCAGCCAATAATGCGATTTCTTCGTCTACATTTTCTGTGCTGATTTGGAAATCTTCTACTTCTGGTAATAAGTAGCCAATTTCAGTAAGGAAAGCTTTGTAAGCTTCGAGTTCAAATTTGTTGTTGCGGTGCCATTCATCAATTTTAGCTTGAATGTCGTCACGCTTAGCCAATAGTGCTTTGTTCTTTGGGCTAAGATCGACAACGACTTGTTCAAAGTTTTTCCAGTAAGTTTCACTGTCTAAACCTGAACCCGGTAGTGCTTCATTTTCGATGAAATCGTAAAGTTCTTTAGCAATCGCTAACTTGCCTTTTTGAATACGTGCAGTCATTGTCTTTCCTGATATTGCTATTTTTTATAACAAGAGATTCTAGTATACCCATTTATACTTTGCTGAATAGTACTATCACATTCCTAAATAATGATCATTTTCTATGTAATGAAATACCCTCATCATTCAACATAATAAAGATCAGAAATACGACGTCATCATCAGCCTGAATACCTTTTTACAGTGTATAAAGTTTTTGAAATGTCGAAATTAGACTTAAGTGCAGAATTTTGTTCTAAAACTGAACAAATAGACCCAAGCGTCAAACAAACTCACTCGATTAAGCCATGAAATGCTGCCAATGTCGATGCTACAACTTCAACCAATCAGTTTAAATTTAACGCTTTTATCGATGAATTATTAAACAGCCATACTTCTTATTTAATGATGCTTTTATCATGAGACTTTGCTTTAACTTCTATTGTTCGTTCCACAGCTTTTCTTAATTTATACATGTTTTCTAAAACTAAAAATCAAAAAAAAAGAACGCCATCAAGACGTTCTTTTTTCATTCCAACAGAAACGCTTAATTTTCTGCCGTAGATTCTGGTGCATTGATTTGACGGTGAGAGGTATGTAGATAATCATTAGATTGCATTTCCAATAAGCGCGAACGTGTACGCTCAATTTCAAATGCCAATTTTTCACCTTGATATAATTCAATAATCGTATCTTCTGAAGTAAGCAACAACTTCACACCACGGTCATAAAACTCATCAACTAGATAGATAAAACGACGAGTCCCTTCAGACAAATAATCCGTCATGTGCGGCACATTACTCACCAAGACCGTATTATAAATATTGGCAATTTCAATAAAGTCCGCTGGGCTACGTGGTTTTAGGCAAAGTTCAGAATATTCACACCACAGTACATCTTCCGTATGACCAATGGTTTCCACAATACGCTGATTAATAATAATTGGCTCTTGTGAAACTGTTTGGGTTTGCGTTAATGCTGTAAAACGCTGTGCCATCCACAACTTATGTTCATGTGTTAAAGGTGACTTAAACAACTGCGCTTGTTTCAATACACGTAAACGATAGTCTACGCCTGAGTCTACATTTAAAATCACACAGTTCTTTTTTACCATTTCGATGGTTGGGATAAAACGGTCACGGTGGATCCCGTTTTTATACAAACCATCTGGTGCGATGTTAGATGTTGCAACAAGGGTGATCCCACGCGTAAATAATTTTTGGAATAGATCACTCAAAATCATCGCATCTGTGACATTGGATACAAAGAATTCATCAAAGCAGATCACGACTGCTTCTTTATAAATTTGGTCGGCAACAAGGTCGAGTGGATTACGCTGACCTGAAAGCTTATTTAATTCACGGTGTACGTACTGCATAAAGTGATGGAAATGCATACGTGTTTTGCGTCGAAATGGCACAGAATCATAAAACTGATCCATCAGCCACGTTTTACCACGTCCTACACCGCCCCACATATACACCCCTTTCGGTGCAGTTTGACGACGGAAACGACGAAACGCTTTTTTAGAAGCCTTAAAACGTTGGATTAATTCTTGCCAAACTCGATCCAACTCATGCACCGCTTGCGCCTGTTCCTGATCTGGTAAAAACTGACCAGATGCTAAGGCTTGAGCATAACGCTCAGCCGGTGAAATCGGAGTAAATGCGGTGTTGTGTGGTGACTGAAAATCTGACATATCATTAAATACTTTTTTGGGCTAAATGAATTATAACGAAGAATAAACTCGAAGATATAACACTTTGGCAGTAAAGCGCATTGGCTATTTATTATATTGTCTCGGACTATGCCCAAACCAACGTTTAAACGCATGATTAAACGCCGCAGGTTCTGAATAGCCCAGCAATTCTGCAATCATTTCAATTGAATATTCATTATATTCAATCATACGGAGTGCTTTATCTTTAATAATATCTTCACGAATTTGCTTATAACTGGTATTTAACTGTTGCAGTTGATGACGCAAAGTTCTTTCAGGCAAGTTCAACGCTTGAGCAGTTGCTGCCATACTTGGCATCGCACCACTTTGTAATTCCAAATAATCTTGCACACGTTGAACCAATGATGGCGCATCTTCATCGGCGCTTAAACGTTCTAACTCCGCAATACATTTCGACTCATATAATCGAAAAGTAATAATATCTGCGGAAGGGATCCGAATATCTAAAACATCTTCATCAAACCAAAATGCCGCAAATGGCGCACCAAATCGAACTTGAGAGCCATAATAATCAGTAAACATTTTTAATTTTTCAGGATCTTTGGGTTCAGCGAACGGCAAATCAATTTGAACTTGCGGTGTAGATAGCCCCATCATTTTGTACAGATCACGGATGAATTTATACGTTCCAGAAATTTCCGACTGCGCCAATAATGCACCCAGTGGTGCATACACATCTTGCGGTTGATAACATAAGGCCACTTTATGCTGACTGATTTGCAAACTCAAACGCCCAGTTAGATGCGTCAACTGTTGAAAGCGAATTCCCTGATTTAAAGCTTGGCGTAAAGTATCACTGGTGACCAATAACATCAGCAACGGGCCATAACCCGCCAACGTATAATGCTGACCAATAAATAAACCTTGCTCAGGTTCTACATCTTTACCAATGACTTTCAGTACATCCCACTCCAAACTCGGATGAATCACCGAAGTAGGATCGAGTGCATCGACACGCAGCCCGATAGTTTGCAAACGTTGATCGACATCTACGCCTGCTTTACGCATTCCTTGTACTAAATACATCAGGCTTAGAATAGATCGTTTCATAAATCGTAAAATGACATTAAATTTCTTCTTTTTTACTACAAATTTGCAATTATGAACATTGCCGTTTCGATCAATTTTTCTGTCACCTCAATCATATTGTTCTGGTTATGAACTCAAGTATGCTTAGCCTGTAATCTCGCTTGGAATTAAAAAAATGATGCAGGAAGCGCAAACAAAAACAGTGCAAACCCCAAAAGCCAATTCTGAAATACATACACAAATCGCCATCATCGGCGGTGGTTTTGGTGGTATTGCTATGGCGATCCGACTTTTACAACAAGGCAATCAAGATTTTCTGATCCTCGAAAAAGCCAATGATTTTGGTGGAACCTGGCGTGAAAACCGCTACCCTGGCGCTGCCTGCGATGTGCAATCACATATGTATTCACTTTCTTTTGCACCCAAAACAGATTGGTCAAAGCGTTACGCCGAAGCGCCGGAAATATTTGACTATATCCAACATGTCACCCGTGAATATAATTTAAAACAATTCTGTCGCTTTAACAGTGAAGTGCTTTCAAGCCAATACAATGAATCAACCTGCGACTGGCATTTAGAACTCAAAGATGGCGTTAAAATTACCGCTCAATATGTGATTTTTGCATCTGGCCCGTTACATGTCCCACAAATTCCACATATTCCAGGCATTGAAAAATTTAAGGGTAAAGTGTTCCATTCTTCTCAATGGGATCATCAATATCCATTAGCAGGCAAAAAAGTCGCATCGATTGGTACAGGCGGCAGTGCCATCCAATACATTCCAGAAATTGCACCACAAACACAGCAACTTTATGTTTTTCAGCGTACAGCGGCTTGGGTCATTCCACGAGATGAACGTAGTTATCATGGTTTAGAAAAATCATTATTTAAAAAATATGATTGGTTTCGAAAAATTCACCGTGCTCGACTGTATTGGACCAACGAATCACGTGTCGTGCCAATTGTTAAGCCGACCACCATGAAGTATGCGCAAAAACTGGCTGAACTGTATATTAAATACCAAGTCAAAGATGCTGAACTCGCCAAGAAACTAACCCCAAACTACATCATGGGTTGTAAACGCATTTTAATTTCTAATAAATACTTTCCAACCTTTAATAGACCTAATGTGGAATTGGTCAGTGATGCAATACAAGAAATCACTGAAAATGCCATTATTACCAAAGATGGAAAATCCCGTGAAATTGACTGCTTAATCTATGGGACTGGCTTTATTACTGACCCACGTATTTATCTCAAGTCCTTTGAATGTATTGGTGAAAATGCTCAAGAACTCAAACAAGTTTGGCAAGCTGGCGCAGAAAGTTTTTATGGCATTTGCACCAAAGGCTTTCCAAATCTGTTCCAATTATTAGGCCCCAATACCGTACTTGCGCATAATTCAGTGGTATTTATGATTGAGGCACAAGTCGATTACATCTTACAAATGATGCAATTGGTTTCAAAATCTAATGTTCAAGCCATCGCTGTCAAAGATCAGGTGCAAGATCAATTTAACACTCATGTACAAGACATGCTTGATGGCACGGTATGGCAATCAGGCTGCGTGAGCTGGTATCAACAAAATGGCGGTAAAAATTTTGCACTGTGGCCAACTTATACATGGAAATATTGGCTCGCTACTCGAAAAATAAATCCAGCTGATTTTCGACTCCTAAGTAAAACAAAATCTAGTCATGCAGCTTAAGCAATAACAGGTCATAATAGGCAGGTATTCATTATCTGCCTATTTTTTATGCAATCTTTCTGGCTGATTTTCCAGCTCTTGACCTGTTTAGGGCTTGGTTTTATTCTTGCACGTCGCCTACCCACTTGGCTTGAAAAAATCGCCTTTAAACTCCTGCCGTACTTTACTTATATTTTGTTATTTGCGATTGCGATCGAATTTTCTGAAACATTACACACTATTCCAGCACCTCTGCAAATCCTCTCTTCATCAGTACTTATTGCACTATTGACCTCAATGGGTGCTTTTATTTGCTGCTATATTTTGTTTAAGCTTTTAGGCTATAAACCCAGTCATGGCAAAGTGTCCATGCAGTTAGTGACAAGCTCACTCATCAATATTAGCTATGCTTTTATTGCATTAGGTTTAGGTTATGCTTTTGCCGAAATTGCAGCACATTTTAGTCTTCAGCCACATATTAGTACTTGGGATCTACTTTTAGTCTTCATGTTTCTGATTGGGCTTGATCTCGCCTACTCACCGCTCGATCGTTCTTGGTTAAATTGGAAAATTCTACTTGTTCCACTCGGCTGTATCGTCGGTTCACTTTTGGGCGCTTTTGCTGCTGCCTATCTATTGCCACAAATCAGTTTGAAAGATTTGATTATGTTGTCACAAGGCTACGGTTTCTATTCGATGACAGGCATCGTCGTGACTGAATTAAAGAATGCGCATCTAGGCAGTATCGCGCTGATGAATGATTTATTCAGAGAAATTTTTGCGATTGTATTTATGTATATTATTGGCTGGCGCTACCCACGCTCTGCAATTTCATCTGCGGGTGCAACAGCTATGGATGTCACCCTACCCATGGTCAAACAAGCCTGTGGTAATGATTTTATTCCACATGCTATGGTCAGCGGCTTTATCCTTTCTGTACTTGCACCAATATTGGTGAGTATATTGGCGGCTATCTAACCCCTCACCTAAATCCTCTCCCAAAGGCAGAGGACTTTCTCTCTCCCTTTGGGAGAGAGTTAGAGAGAGAAGGTAAATATTAAAGTGTCGCTAAAATATCTTTTAAAGTCTGACGCATATTGTCCGATTTGGTAATCGGACGACCAATCACCAAATGTGTAGAACCATCGAGCATGGCTTGTTTAGGTGTCACAATTCGTTTTTGATCATCAGCAGCAGAACCCGCAGGACGGATACCCGGTGTCACTAAAGCAAACTCAGCACCCAAAGTCTCACGCAGCATTTTTGCTTCTTGTGCCGAACACACTACACCATCTAAACCACTTTCTTTCGTTAAAGTCGCAAGACGTTTCACATGTTCAAAGGGTTCAACATCTAAACCTAAATCCGCAAGATCTTCACGGCCCATCGAGGTTAATACCGTTACTGCAATCAGCTGAGTGTTATAGTTACCCGTCTTTAAACGCTCAACACAGGTTTCCATCATTTTACGACCACCTGAAGCATGAACATTCACCATCCACACACCCATATCCGCAGCTGCACAAACTGCTTGCGCTGTAGTGTTTGGAATATCGTGGAATTTTAGATCTAGAAATACTTCAAAACCTTTATCATGCAATGCCTTAACGACACTTGGACCCTCATGGGTAAATAACTCTTTACCAACCTTAACTCGACATAATGCAGGATCTAACTGCTCTGCAATTGTAAGTGCGTCATATTGGCTTTTAGCATCTAGTGCAACGATGATACTCAAGAGACTTACCCTTCATTTTGACAAAATTAGTGCATTATAAATGGATTCAACTTGATCAGAAAGCTATAAAACTCATGTTATTTGAAATGATTAATTTTAATTGACCTATCTCATTATTTTATTTGAGATAAGCGTTTTATTTTTTCAGCCCATAAAAAAACACCCCGATGATCCACCGGAGTGTTAAATATAAAATTTAAATCTACTCATAAAAGTAGTTAATTTACTTCTAAAACCCAATTATAACGGGTTAGAAGGACGCTCATTCGCATCAATATCTAAAACTGTCTTTTCATGACGCGTATGTGCAGCCGCTTCAGCAGCAGCCAGTTGAGCAGTTTGAATTTGCTCTTTGCGTAGGCGGTCAATATCTTTACGTAGACGTTTAATTTCCCAGTTATTTTGAAATACTCGAAATACTTGCACTGCCAATAAAAGACCTAACACCAAACCTAAAGACAAGGTTAATAGCAATAAAAGCCCTAAACGCATTGCAGGCACTTGTGTAAATAACAAATCGACTGAAAGTTCAGTTCCGTTTTGCAGAACCAAAGCCAATGAGTATCCAAATAGAACCAGTAAAATTACGACCAATACGTAACGCATAAACACCCCTAACAATGTTTTGAATTAGTTTGCAGATTCGTTTACCGCATCACGTAAAGCTTTACCAGGTTTAAAGTGCGGTACAGCTTTTGCTGCAACTTCTACTGATTTACCTGTTTTTGGGTTACGACCCACACGTGGTTCACGGTGATGTAATGCAAAACTACCAAAACCACGGATTTCAATTCGGTTGTCTGTAGATAACGCTTCGATCATTTGATCGATCATTATCTTAACGGCCTCTTCCACTAAGGGTTCAGCTAAGTGTGGGTTTTTAAGAGAAATACGCTCTATTAAGTCAGACTTATTAAGTGCTTCAGTAGTCATCTGCGACCTCTTTAATTATCAAGCTACCTAGGATCAGTTTCCTGATAATAACCTGTTTAAATACAAAACGGTAGCGTAATAATCACTTACTACGCTACCGTTACAGTAATTGTGTAAAAAATATTAATTAATTTACATTAATAATACAATTCAAACACTTACTTAGTGGTTCATTTGAGCTTTGATCAAATCACCAATAGTCTTAGGACCATTGTCTGAAGATGCTGTAGCTGTCTTGTTCAAGTTAGCTACCGCTTCTTTTTCTTCAGCTTCGTCTTTCGCTTTGATAGACAAGTTGATAGAACGTGATTTGCGGTCTACGTTGATGATTTTAGCTTCAACTTCTTGACCAACTTCAAGGAACTTAGTTGCATCTTCAACGCGGTCGCGGTTGATTTCAGATGCTTTAAGAGTCGCTTCAACTTCGTCAGCTAACTTAACAGTAGCGCCTTTAGCGTCAACTGCAGTTACAGTACCTTTAACAAGCGCACCGCGTTCGTTAGCAGCTAAGAAATCGTTGAACGGATCGCTGTTCATTTGTTTGATGCCAAGGCTGATACGGTTGCCTTCAGCGTCTACTGAAAGGATAACCGCTTCAACTGTGTCACCTTTCTTGTAACGACGGATAGCTTCTTCGCCTTGTTCGTTCCAAGAAATGTCAGACAAGTGAACTAGACCATCGATACCGCCTGGTAAACCGATGAAGATACCGAAGTCAGTGATTGACTTGATCGTACCTGAAACTTTTTCACCTTTGTCGTGTTCTTTAGCAAACTCTTCCCATGGGTTAGCACGAGTTTGTTTGATACCAAGAGAAATACGACGACGCTCTTCATCAACTTCAAGAACCATAACGTCAACTTCGTCACCGATCTGAACAACTTTAGATGGGTGGATGTTTTTGTTAGTGTGGTCCATTTCTGAAACGTGTACTAAGCCTTCAACGCCTTCAGCGATTTCAGCGAAGCAACCGTAGTCAGTTAAGTTAGTTACACGAGCTTTAACGATAGAACCTTTAGGGTAACGGTTCATGATCGCTAACCATGGATCTTCGCCTAATTGTTTAAGGCCTAAAGATACGCGGTTACGTTCGCGGTCGAATTTAAGTACTTTAACAGTAACTTCTTGACCAACTTCAACAACTTCTGAAGGGTGCTTGATACGTTTCCAAGCCATGTCAGTGATGTGAAGAAGACCATCAATACCGCCAAGGTCAACGAACGCGCCGTAGTCAGTAAGATTTTTGATAGTACCAGTAACTGTTTGACCTTCTTCAAGCTGAGCAAGAAGAGCTTCACGGTCAGCTGAAGATTCAGCTTCCATAACAGCACGACGAGATACAACAACGTTGTTACGTTTAGCATCAAGTTTGATTACTTTAAATTCTAACTCTTTACCTTCTAAGTGAGTAGTATCACGAATAGGACGAGTATCAACTAAAGAACCTGGAAGGAACGCACGAACTGGACCGATGTCAACAGTGAAACCGCCTTTAACCTTACCAGAGATAACACCAGTAACGATTTCGCCGTCTTCAAAGATTTTTTCAAGTTTAGTCCAAGTTTCAGCACGTTTCGCTTTTTCACGTGATAAAACTGTTTGACCCATACCGTTGTCAAGAGCTTCAACAACTACGTCAACAGTGTCGCCAACTTGAACTTCAAGTTCACGTTGTTCATTTAAGAATTCAGCGCGGTCAACAATACCTTCTGATTTAAGGCCAGTGTCAACTGTTACCCAGTCAGAGTCGATATTTACTACAACGCCTTGGATGACAGCACCCTTTTCAACGTTGAGGTTTAATTCGCTTTCTTCAAAGAGGGCTGCAAAAGATTCGGTCATGATATACCTAGTAAAGTCAGCGGTCTTGGATCAGACAAGGCCGGTTTAATTAAGCGTCTACATAGTCCGTATAAGACTGATCAAGCTATGCTTCTGCTGAAAATTCTTTAGTTTGCTAATTGCTGATCGATGTAATTCGTCATCAGCGTGAATACTTCATCAATACTCAAAGTTGAACTATCAATGAAATAAGCATCTGGCGCAGGCTTGAGTGGAGCGACTGTGCGTTCCATATCTCGCTTATCACGCGCTTCGATATTAGCTAAAATGTCGTTTATTTTAACATCCACACCCATAGCCTGCAACTGATTTACACGGCGCTCTGCACGGGACTGAGCAGAAGCCGTTAAATAAATCTTGGCTTGAGCATTGGGAAAAATCGTAGTTGCCATGTCACGGCCATCTGCAACCAAACCAGGTGCTTGGGCAAAGGCATGCTGACGTTCTAAAAGCGCAGTTCTAAGTGCAGGAATTGCAGCAACTTTTGAGGCAAACTCTCCGACTCTCTCAGTACGGATAACTTTTGAGACATCTTCACCATCTAAAAGCACCGAAACACCTGCTTCATTTGTCACAAATTGTATGTCTAAATTTGTTGCAATTTTTACGCATTCATCGAGCTTTGAGTCTAATGCATCAATTAAGTCTTGCTTATGCAATGACAATCCCAACAGACGATATAACGCACCTGAGTCGAGTAAGTGGAACTGATAATGTGCCGCAATTTTTGCTGCCAATGTTCCTTTACCTGAGCCACTTGGGCCATCAATTGTAATGATTTGAACTGTCATTGCTCTTCCACTTTTGTTTATACGGTTTTTGCAAGTTTTGAAAAACCAATTTTAATCGCTGACTTCAGTTGCGCAAGGATTAATTGACTAACGAATGGCGCACGCGCCTGTAATTCAATCGTATAAGTGACTAAAGTACGCGCAGCATCAATCGCTTCGAATTGAATCACACCCAAATGATGTTTCACCAGTGGGTTTTTAATAATCTTATATTCAATGCGTTGGTTTGGCTCAAGCAAGGTAATTTGCTCTTGTAACGGCTTCACTGGCCCAAAGCCCATACGACGTACAGAACCCACACCATCAGGACGTTCAGGATCTGCAGAATCTTTGACGCGCACCACTTGAATCGGTGCAAAAGCCACGTTATAGGTCGAATGTTTTGAAAGTAAGTCAAAAACCTGCTCGACTGGTGCATTAAATTCTTTTTTTACTTGGATCGATTTCATGGTGTACCCTATTTTATTTGACAATATTAATTGTCAGTAGAGTTTACTTGATTTTTTAAATTAAGTTCAGTCAAAGTGGCTTTTTCCTGTAACTTCATCAGTCGTTTTTGTTCACGACGCATTTTAAAAAAATCACTTAATTGTTGGGAGCATTGCTCTTGTAGGCAACCATGCTCAAACTCAAAGATATGGTTATAGTAGCCTGAATTTAATAATTGACGCGAACTGACCAAAGAACCTGCTTTAGGCTCAGTCGTCGCAAATACCACACGTTTAATTCTCGAATGTACCAAAGCACCCACACACATTGTGCATGGCTCCAATGTTACATATAAGGTTGCATCATCGGGTAAACGGTAATTATCGATATTTAAACAAGCTTGACGCAAAGCTTGTACTTCCGCATGTGCGGTGGGATCTTTCAGAGAAATCGGCGCATTAAACCCTGCACCTATGACTTGATTTTGACTCACAATGACTGCGCCTACAGGAATTTCTTGCAATTCGGCAGCTTGTGCAGCCTGCTCGAAAGCAAGCTGCATCCAATGTTCATCACTATATAAGTTTGGTTCAGACATCAATTAATAAATTACACCATACTGTCTTAACAGTGCATTCCAACTGTCAATATTGGTTACAGGAGGCTCATCAGCCAGAATTCCTTTGAGGGAAAGATCTGTACCTTTTTTCCATTCTGGAGACAGGTCTTTATCGACTAGACGGGCGCGCACACCTTCAACAAAGTCCGCGTGACGAATTTTCCAATCCGAAATTTGGGTTTCTAGCTCAAACACTTCATTCCAAGAATGCACTTGCTTGCCCCACTGCCACAACAACCATGTTAATGCGGCGGTTGCAGGTGAACCTTTTTGTAGATTTTCACTGGCTTGGCGTAACCAATCACTGCGCGCATCACTTAAACCAATAATTGATTCATAGTCATGTTCAAAATTATGCCCACGGCACACACTTTGAATCACATCTAACGAGTTTTGTAATGGCCCCGGCCCCACAGAACGATGCATACTATTTAAAGTGTCATCAATGGCACGAAAATCGCCCGCTGGATAATGATCCCAATCAATATTAATGACAGTTTCAAGTACATTATCACGCTGAGCATCACAAATATGCGTTGCCCAGCCGATACCATAAGCACCAGCTGCGGTCATAATCGAGCCAGTTAACCCAGTAAACAATCCAATGGCACCACGGTCAGCGAGGAAACGCGTCGCACCAACATCTGGATACAAACCGATATTAATCTCAGGCATTGCTAAACGTGAATAAGGTGTCACCAAACGGAAAGGTGCAGCCATAAATAGACCTAAACCACCTCCCATGACATAACCTTCGCCCCAAACCAAAATCGGCTTTGCATAGTTATGCAGCAGCAAATCTAGGGCATATTCTTGTTCAAAGAATTTATTCGCCGTTTCAACTTCATCATTGACCACCAATTGTCGCAATTTGCGTACATCGCCACCTGCACAAAATGCTTTCGGCGTAGTGGAATCTAACCAAATCGCTTTTACTGCATCATCGTGTTGAAAGTCCTGAAAGACTTCAAGCAACGCTGTACAGATAGATTCATCTAATGCATGAAGCGATTTTGGGCGATTCAGGCGAACAATGCGCCAGCCCTTTTTCGCTTCTTCAACAATCAGATCTGGGTGATAATTTTTTGAAACGGGAGAATAAGTCATGCGTCCAGCTGCCAGTCTATTGGCTCAATGCCATTTTGTTTAAGATAATTATTACTTTTTGAGAACACCTTACAACCAAAAAAACCACCGCGGTTTGCAGCCAAAGGTGATGGATGCGCGGCTTTTAGCACCAAGTGCTTATTTTGGTCAATGCGTTGTCCCTTACGCTGTGCATATGCCCCCCATAAAATAAAGACAATATGCTCACGTTGTTCATTTAAAACATCAATCACATGGTCTGTAAAATCTTCCCAGCCACGTTTTTGATGTGAAGTTGGTTGCCCAGCCTCAACAGTCAGTACCGCATTTAAAAGCAAAACACCTTGTTCTGCCCAGCGTGTTAAGTCCCCATGTTTTGACACAGGTACCCCAAGGTCGGTATTTAACTCATGGAAAATATTACGTAAAGAAGGTGGTAATGCAACCCCCTTTTGTACCGAAAAACTCAAGCCATGTGCCTGATTTGGCCCATGATAAGGGTCTTGGCCTAAAATCACCACCTTTACATTCGCCATAGGCGTCGTATTTAAGGCATTAAAAATCAGCGGATTCGGAGGATAAATCACTTTATCCTGTTTCATTTGTTGTATCAGAAAGTCTTTTAACTCATCCATGCGGGGGCTAAGCAGAAACTCACTTAGACCATATTTCCAGCTAGCATCAAGCTGCACTTTAGCGAGTTTTGCTTGTTGCTCTTCTGTTAAAGACATCACTGTTAACCAATCCTAATAAAACCAAATATTTACTTAAATTTTAACTTGTAAATCAACTGCAGGGTTTAAAAATTTTTGACCCTGTTTTAATTTTTCATACATCTGGGTATCGTTCCATTCCGATTGAACCTGTTCGGAAAAGACGATTTGATCTAACTGCAAGAGCCCCATTTGTACATTATCGATATCTTCTAAAAAGCTTTGCGCATAGCCTGTGTCCGTCTCATGTACGATCACAGAATACACTTCAACATCACCCTCACCATTTTGAGTTTTTGTTGATTTTAGAACTTGTTGTGCCAAGTAAAAGAAGATCCGTGAAAACTGTTCTGCTGAAGGCGATACGGGTAGTTCAACCCACCGTGCGCTGAACTGTTTGCAGGCACGAATGTACTCGGCATCATCATGTTGCCAAAAACAAATCGCGTGATCAAAACTATCAAATAAGTCTTTAATTACCCCTTTGAGCAAACCGAAATCGTAAACCATTTGTCCATGGTCAAGTTTCGACGCTTTGAGTAATAATTCGACTTTATAACTGTGTCCATGAATGGAACGTTTGCAACGGTCTGACGTGCAATTACGCACGATATGCGCGTTTTCAAACTTAAATAACTTACGAATTAACATGTGTCGTAATGCAATCAAATAATCTATGGGTTCTTAGAGATTATAATGCAAAAGTCTAACAAGAGGCATTAATTTTGCTGTTCAGCACAATTGGGAAAAGGCATCATGAAAATTTAGCGATATTTAAGACCTAAAATGGTGCCATACTGCGAAAAGCCACATATACATCTTTATCTTTTCGCACTAACTCACTGGTAAATTGACGCTTTCTTTCATTTAAAATAATTTCAATTTGCGCTTTAAAATAGTTCGACTGCACACCCAATTGTGAATTTAAAACTTCCCTATTTTCTGTGCTCACCTGTGCAAATGGCTCCATTGCCCATAAATCATTGATATTTTCGAAATGTTCAAATTTGGCTGCTTTTTGTTGCAAAGCTTGTTCAACTGCATTGACATCTAAACGATCATCCAAGGTCGCTAACAAAAATGCAGGAGCGGTATTAATGTTTACCGTTGTTTCATGCGAAGGTAAGCTACTCACATAAGGCGCAATTAGTTTATATTGAGCACCGTCAAAACCACGGACTGATTTCAGCTCTTCCACACTATGGAATTTTGCATTTGGCGGTAGTGCCGCATTATTTAAACCACGATAATACGCCAGCTCTGCTCCCATTGGGCCAGAGGTCTCATCATCTTCATCTTGCCAGTCAATCACGGCTTGACTTAATTCTGCGGGTAAACCAACACGCTGCAATATTTTCTCAAACCATAATTTTGCTTTGTCATTTACCACACCCTCTTCTGAAACCAAACTATTGAGGTTAAATTTTCCAGATTCGTCTTGCAGCACACCTGCAACAGTTCCACCTTCCACTGGAAAGGCGGGCATAGGCTGAGCCCAATTTTCTTGGAGGTGATCCACCTGCCCTGCATTTTCGGCATCATTTACTAAAAGTTCAGCAAAAAATGCTTCGGCACTTTTCGCATATAACAACGACTGATTTTGGCGCATCACATAAGCGGTATTTTCAGAAGTATGGGCTTGTTGTTTTGCGATACCTGCTGCAACTATGGTTGCCAAAGCTACCATCATCAGGATAGTTAACAAAGCGATACCACGTTGCTGTTTCATACGCAACTCCGAACTTCAAATGACTCTACTACCTGACCGCTAACCATTCTTATTTTTATCCAATAAAAAATCAGTATTTAACAAACTGAATAACCATTCGTAGTTTGTCCCATCCACTGTGAGCTGCATCCTGATACCCCGCGGTAACAGTTGAATGGTTTTTTCATTATTCAAATCAGCGGCAGCATCTGGCCAATTCTCTAACTCATTTGGATTGAGTACCGTGATTTTATATTGTTCAACATTATCCAGTAAAACACTCGAATCTGGCTGATCATGCCCCGTTTGGTTGAGATTTTTAAATTTTAGCCGATACAATTTTTTTTCATCAGCTTTGTATTGATATTCCACTCGCTCGTCAGGTGCAATGCCCTGATTTAATGGATCAGTGACACCTGTCTTACTGAAATTAAATCGGCCATTTTGCAATACTAACGCTGGTTGAATATCTCCATTAATATTGGCAGTTAAGGGCACAGCTTGTACTGTGTCTCTGAGAATTTGCTGATGGGCATCTTGCAACTGACTAAGCCTTGCCTCATGGGTTGCGTTTCGTTCCTTCACTTTCGAGACATAATCAAAAACCTTCCAACCCAAAGCAGACAGCACTGCGAAAATAGCAATCGCAACCAAAAGTTCAACTAAGGTAAATCCTGCTTGATTCTTCATTCCTTGCTGCACAAGCACAGGCATATCTTGAGATGTACGTTTTTTTCTAGTTATTATTTTCATCCAACGGAGCCTTATAGTTAAAGAACACTAAACTACTAATCCCTGCTTCTACATCCCCAGTTTCAGCATTCATCAAACTCACTTGGATATCAATCCGTTGTACATTTGGACTAATGGTGGCTTGGGCTTTTTTGTCAATTTGCCATTGTTCGCCTTGTTCAGTGACTTGTTTAGATGCAGTACCTGTCATCCATTCACGATTGATTTCCATCTTAGCGATTTCATTCAGCGCGACAAATTGTGCTTTATTTCTTAAAATTGCGTGTGCTGTCGACTGTGTATACTGCATCGCAACATTAGACAAAGCCATTGCCGCAGTCGCAAAAATCGCCAATGCCACCATGACTTCAAGTAGCGTAAACCCTTTAGCCCGCATTGACTTTCCCTAAATGATCAATTTCGATTTCATTGCCAATGGGACGTTCTTCAAAATAAAACTGTATACGCACAGGCTTCACTTCCCCATTACCTAACCAAATCAACTTGGGTGCATTGGTATTTAACAAATCATCATTATTGGCATTTTCATACTGCTGGTCTAAAGGCTGAATCGTAAAAGAGACATTTTCAGGTAATACTCGGATTTCAAAGTTTTTATAGTTTTGCCATTTATTGTTCTGATTTAAAATACTATTTTCTACACGTTTTTGTTCTGGTAAATATTCTTGTACCGCATAGCTTTGCGTGTTGACATCCGTTCCAGCTTTTTGCTGTAAGGCCAATATCAAAGCTTGATCATTTGCATCACGTAATATTCGTTTCAGATCCATTACAAACACTTCGCGTGCTTGCATGGCTTTGCGTTGATCTGTTCCACCGATATTCAAAAGCACCAATGAGGCCATGATGCCCATAATCACAATCACCACCATCAATTCTACGAGGGTGAAGCCACGAACCAATGATGGTGATGCTATTTTCATAAGCAGCCTTTAAGCGAATTGAGCAACCGCATGCACTTGTTTTGGTAAGGCCAAGGCTTGATCAATATAAGCAACCCGCAAGGTGTCTCTTGAACCCAAATAACGCTGATAAAAACTAGAGTTCAAAATTGCTGCAGCACCATGTGTAAGTGACCAAATCGAAGCAAGATAATCACGTACTGGCATGCTACTTTGAATCGACTCCAAGTAACGCTCAGTCATACGAATGATCAATCGTAGGCGTTGTTTGCGCACTTGATATAGTTCACTAAACAAGTGCTGAATACCCACACCCGTTGTCGATAAACGCTCTTCAATTTGGTGAAACAACACTGTACGTTCTGGGTGATGTAAGTGATGCAACATAAAGAAAGCAAGGTGTTCAGGAAAAGCTTTATCGGTGTCTTTAATCATTTCCAATAACATGCGTTCATTACGAATAATGAGCAACATATATAGTTCATCTTTACTTTGAAAATGTTTATATAACGTCCCTTTTGCCAAGTCGAGTTCTGCCGCTAGCGCATCTAGTGTCATCCCTGCTTCGCCATTTTCCAATAGCAGCTGCTCTGCCACTTGGAAAATTAATGCCTCTCTTGCTCTAAACTGAGCTTGACGATCCATCTTCACCCTATACTCTCTTACTCTTATATCAATTCAAATTATTTACTTAAGATTGAGGAGATTTTCAAAGTTTTGCATTGTAATGAAAGCCATCTCTTCAATTGACTTATCATATACATCACTTAAGGCTTTGGCTACATAAGGAACGTATTTTGGTTCATTAGACTTTCCTCTATAGGGCATCGGTGCAAGGTATGGGCTATCTGTTTCAATCAGCACGCGATCCAGTGGCACTTGCTTGGCCACATCACGCAAATCTTGTGCATTTTTAAAAGAAACAATGCCTGAAAATGACACGTAATAACCACAATCTAAGACAGCTTTTGCCGTTTCCCAATCTTCAGTAAAACAATGCAAAATACCGTGAGTAGATTTCTCTGCACGGATAATATCCACCGTATCATGCTTTGCAGAACGAGTATGTACAACCACCGGTTTTTTCACGGCTTGCGATGCGCGAATATGGCGGGCAAAACATTCTTTTTGCTCTGCAACAAAGTCGGTACTATGAAAATAGTCCAGCCCTGTTTCACCAATCGCCCAAACCTTTTCAGGTTGTGCTAATTCAATGAGATATTCTTCTGTTGCCCGAGCCATCGTTGCAGGATCTTCACATGGGTGTACCCCAACGGAATAACCCACATCGGCATGACGTGAAGCAATTTTTGAAAGTTCGATATGGTCATCTAGATCAACCGAGATACTCATAAATTTTGAGACCCCGGCTTGACGAGCCTGATCCAATGCAAGATCTAAATTACCCTCATAAGGGCTTAAGTCAAGCATGGTTAAATGGCAATGGGTATCTACAAACACAATATGTACCTACAAGTCTTCACTGTTGTAACTACATAGTGTAACTTCTACGCCCCTCAGATTTAAGCCCTGCAAGTAAACGTTCTGCTTCTGTTTTGAAATAAACGCCTTTTTCGCCGCTTAATTGAATTCCAAAGCCTTGTGGTTTAATGCCATTTTGCTTTTGCGAAATCCAAATCACTTTTCCTGTCAAAGGAATTTTTATACTTTGTTCAGGCAAAGTCGCCAATAAGAAAACCTCATCACCCATTTTCACAGCTTGCTTTGATGGTACAAATAAACCGCCACCAACGACATAAGGCATGTAGCTCGCAAAAAGTGTTTCCACATCTGGAATATTAGCGTGAACGATCCCGCCCATACGTGGTTGCATGATGTTTCCCCTTAATTAAACATTCATCAGTTTGATGCAAAGCTCATCTACGACCAGATTCCCCTGTACGTTCTGCTCGATGAACCGCTTAGACTGCTGTAATTCTGTATAAATCCCAAAGAGTGTTTCGAGCGAATATTGCTCTGCCAACACCCCAAAATCCAAATCTATATTTTTTATGGATTGATTTAGCTTGACACAAATTATATCGGACAACAAGTATTCAAACATTTGACTAAAATCACTAAAACTCAGAGCTTTATTCCACTTGGTCGCAATTGCCATCGGCATATTTTTTTGTGTCACAAGTTTTTGCCAATCTTGTAGAAACTCTTGGCGCATATTTAGCCATTCACTACTTGCCAATGAAATCGCTTGTAATGGCATTTGACTAGCTAAGTTCATGAGAACTTTGCGCTGGGTTTCACCACTATCGGGCAAATGCTGCTGTAAATATTGCTGTGATTGTTCCGGTTCAATACGATCCAATGCATAGTGCTGCATTCGACTGCGAATGGTTGCCGGCAATTTCAAATAATGCTCTGCCAATAACATAATCACAATCCGCTCGCCCGGCTCTTCCAATGTTTTCAGCAATGCATTTGATGATGCAATGTTTAATGCTTCAGCAGGCTCAATCAACACAACTCGCCAACCGTCTACGGTTTGCTGTACAAAAGGCAATAAATCACGAATTTTCTCGATTTTAATTTTGGCGTTTTGCTTTTTATTGTCTTCATCTGTACTGATATGGACAAAATTTGGATTTGTATCTGACTTTAACCACTGGCAACTCCCGCACTCACCACACGGCTCAGTTCGCTCATCACGTTTTTGACACAGCACCCATGCAAGAAATTGTTTTGCAAATGCCTCTTTACCACAGCCTTTTTTGCCATACAAAAGCACGCCATGTCCCAATTGTGGAAAACGGCTGGTTAATGTATTCCATGTATTTTTCTGCCAAGGGTACACTTGCGCCACAATTTCATTTTGCATAAATCGTTTAACCTTATTCGAAGTTCGAAACATCCATTTGGTTCAAACGATCAAGGTCAGCTTGAGTATCTACGCCCGGTGGAAGGTTCGCTTCTGCCACAGCAATGGCAATACGGTGACCATTTTCCAAAACGCGTAATTGTTCAAGGCTTTCTAATTTTTCCAGCACACCCATATCCCAAGTGACATATTCTTGTAGGAGTTTTACGCGGTATGCATATAGGCCTAAATGACGATAAGCCTGATCATGCAAGGTTTGTTCAGCTTGCTTTGCACCATCACGGTCATAAGGAATAGTCGCACGGCTAAAATACAGCGCTTGATTGTGCTTTGACATCACCACTTTGACGATACTGTCACGTTGAAACTCATCTAGACTATGAATCGGCTCACAGAGCGTCGACATCGAACATGTCGGTTGATCAACAAGTAATTGTGCAACTTGTTTTACCAATTGAGCGGGAAGCAAAGGTTCATCACCTTGCACATTGACAATAATGTCATCACTCGCCCAACCTTTGATGCATGCAACTTCACTTAAACGATCTGTCCCTGATGGATGCTCTGCAGAGGTCAGTACCACATCAACCCCTTCTGCACGACACACTGCTGCAATACGTTCATCATCTGTAGCGACACAAAGATCATCGAATCCTGCAACTTTTTTGGCTTGATCGACCACACGTAAAATCATCGGACGACCATGAATTTCAAGTAAAGGCTTACCCGGTAAACGTGAACTTGAAAAACGTGCAGGAATAACAATATGTTTCATAAATTAAATGCCTTCGGGAAGTTTCAGACCCAGTTTTTTCAACTGCGCATGCAAAGTTTCATAACACGCAGGTGACAACACTGCATCTACAGGAACAACCCATATTTCTCTTTTAAAATCTGGATTATTTTTGAGGATCGCTAAAATTTTAACTGCATCTTTTTCAGTGGTAATGATGGGATTGGCATCTTCAAATTGCAAATCACTCAGTTCATATTCATAATGATCTGGGAATTCATGACATTGAAATTGATGAATCCCCATGTTTTCTAGGGTTTTATAAAATCGTTGCGGAAAACCGATACCCACTACGGCATAAAAATCTTTATTTGCATCAAATGTCGTCACAAGATCTTTATTGAGCAAATAAGGCTGCGCCGCTTCTAGGTGCATATTCAGTGGAGAACTTGGATCTGCTGAATGCTCAATGACCGTTCCACTGGCAAGGCGCTTTTTCGGTTCACGCAAATAACCTTCAGGTAATAATTTTTCATTGCCTAAACCACGGTTATTATCCAGTACGATCCACTCCAACTGGCGTTGAAGCGCCCAATGCTGCAAACCATCATCACAGATAATCAAATCCAATTCATGCTTAGATAGCAGCAACTCAATACTTTGTTGGCGATTTGGACCGACCGCCATCGGCACACCTGTAGACTGAACGATTAAGCTCGGTTCATCACCCACGATTTCAGCCGTCGAATCTAAATCCACATAGGCCGGAAATGGTCCTTGACCACCATAGCCACGACTGATCACACCAACACGCAGCTTTAAGCTATTTAAATAACTAACCAAGTGAATGAGCAAAGGGGTTTTACCACTTCCACCGACTGTGATGTTACCAATGACCATGACTGGAATGGGCGCTTTATAGCTTTGCTTAATACCTGATTGATAGAGTTTTTTATTGAGTAAAAAGCCGCCACGATAAAGCCATGACAAAGGTCTAAACACAACGAGCCACTTTGCCTGTTCATTCCAAGCATCCTGAATCAATTGTGTAAAAGACATGACTTAATTTTCCTCAAAATTACGCTGATGAAGTTGGTAATATGCACCACGTTGTGCCATCAATTCCGTATGCGAACCTTGTTCAATAATACGCCCTTTATCCATCACCACAATACAGTCTGCATTTTCAATGGTCGATAAACGATGCGCAATCACGATCGTAGTACGATCTTGCATCGCAGCGTCAAATGCTTGCTGAATGAAAAATTCAGATTCGTTATCTAGCGCACTGGTCGCTTCATCTAAAATTAAGATCGGTGCATTTTTCAAAATCGCACGAGCAATTGCAATCCGTTGACGTTGTCCACCAGATAGATTTAAACCTTGGGCACCCAATGGTGTGTCATAACCTTGCGGTAAGTCCATAATAAAATCATGTGCAAATGCAGCTTTGGCAGCAGCAATGACTTGTTCATCTGTTGCATGCTCGAGCTGACCATAAGCAATATTTTCACGCACAGTACGGTTAAACAAAACCACTTGCTGATTGACCATCGAAATCTGAGTACGCAAGCTATTGAGCTCTATGTCGTGAATATCATGCTGATCAAGCAACAATTGGCCTGAGGATACCTCTTGGTAACGCACCAACAGATTGACCAGTGAGGTTTTACCTGCACCTGAACGCCCAACCAATGCAACAGTTTGCCCTGCATTCACTTTTAAATTGAAGTCATGAATCGCATGGTGACCATCGGCATAGATCAAATTAACATTTTTAAATTCGACATCACCTTTCAAAGCAGGCTTCAGCGTGCCGTTATTTACTTCTTCAGGCATATCAAGCAATTCAAAAACTGAATAAGCTGCTGCCATGCCTCGTTGTAGTTTTTCATTGACATCCGTTAAGGTTTTAATCGGCTTACTCAGCATACCTGCGGCAGTGATATACGCTACAAACTCACCCGCTGTTGTATCTTGTAAAATCTCAGGGCGTAGCGCGATATACATCACGATACTGAGCGCGATCGACATAATCAGCTGAACAATTGGGCTATTGAGTTGCTGCACCACAACCATTTTTAAGCCGCGGCGTAAGTTCTCCATTGAGCTTTCATAAAAACGTTTTTGTTCATAATCTTGCCCTGCAAAGCCCTTCACTACCAAGTTGCCTTGTACTGTCTCTTGCACCACATGGTTAACGTCACCCATGGTACTTTGTACTTGCATGGATAATTTACGCATGCGTTTCGACGCTTTCCGAATGATCAGCCCAATAATTGGGCCAAAAATTAAAATACATAGAGTTAAACGCCAGTTGGTATAGAGCAAATAACCCAATAATGCGATGGTAATCAGACCCTGTTGTACAATCGTTTTCAGTGACTCAGATGATGCTGCCGTCAACTGTTCAACGTTATACATAATTTTTGCAGTGATATGACCGCTCGAATTATCTAAATAATATTGCGAAGGCAAACGCATGAGTTTTGCGAACACTTGCTGACGAATATTAAAGATTAAGTTTCGAGAAATCACTGCGGTAAAATATCCCCCCATGAACAAACCGAGTCCACGGAAGAACATCAATAAAACCACCAAGAGTGGAAATAAGGTTGTAAAGCTTTGATCTTTGTTTTGAATGGCTTCAATAATGCGTTCCAATAATTTTGCGACAGAAACTTCTGTCGCAGCATTAATACCGAAACCAAGCAAAACCAGCAGGCCGATTCCCCAAAAAGGTTTTAAATAACTTAATAGGCGTAAATAGACCTTAAAATCGTGCTTCACTAATAACCTCGAGTTGGAACTTTGGTACTGATGTTGATATTCACAAATCCAAGTTGACCTGCAACATCCATCACCCGAATCACATCTTGATGTGTTGCTTTTGCATCTGCGGCAATCACAAACATTAAATCACGACGATCATTGGCTGTCTGTTTAATTGCAGTATTCAAATCAGAGACTTCTTTACTGGCCAATGACTGACCATTGACAGAATAATGGCCTGATGAATCCACCACAACTTCAATTTTTTGATCATAGTTTTTAGGTGGAACACCTTGTGCATCTGGCAAAGTGAGGTTCATTCGACTCATCTGATTAAAGGTAGTCGAGAGCAACAAGAACACCAAAATGAACATCAAACAGTCAATCATCGGTGTGAGGTTGATATGAATATCTTCAACCTGACGACGTTTAAATTTCATGCGCAGTCTCCACTCAGCTGGCTTTCTGAATGTCCTGACTTTCTACTTCAGGTGTTTTTTTATAAAACAAAGCGGCATGAAACAATGTCGACTGCTGTTCTAACTCAGCCACATATTCCTGAACCAAACGTTGGAAATAGCGATGCGCAAATAATGCAGGCACAGCAATTAACATACCGGCAGCAGTGGTAATCAAGGCTTTAGAAATACCCGGCATCATCAACACTGGATCACTATTGGTACCAATATCAATTATTAAGAATGCTTCAATAATACCGATCACCGTACCCAACAAACCTAGTAACGGTGCAACAGCGCTTAAGGTGCCCAAAAAGTTGATATTTTTTTCTAAATAACCAATTTCTTGTGACGCTGTGACTTCCATTTGCGCACGTGCATATTGCTCGTTTTGATCTTTACTGGCAAAACCTGCATCCAAGACACGACCCAATGTACTTTGCTGTAAAGTTGGACTTTGCTTTAGCTGCTGCACCACATCTTTCACTGATGTGTTCACATTCATCATCAAGTCTTTTGGCAACACCATTGATTTTTTTAAACGAATAAAACGCTCAATGGTAATGGCTACCGTAAAGATCGAACAAATGACGAGCGGGATCATTAACCACCCGCCCGCTTTGACTAATTCCCACATTTGATTTTCCCCAATAAATCGAATTTAAAAATTATTCAGCTAGACAAATATTTAAAATGCCATCTAGCTCTTCAAGAGTATGGTAGCTAATCACCAGCTTGCCTTTCCCTTGTTTATTATGATCAATTTTCACATCTGCACTGAAACGATCAGAGAGACGTTGTGTCAGTTGCTGAATGTCTGATGAAACACTTGGTTTAGCTTTTTGTTGTTTTGGTGCATTCAAATCACGAACAAATTGTTCGGTTTGACGTACAGACATACTTTTTTCAATCACCATTTCAGCAACTTTAAGCTGATCTTTGGCTTTTAACGTCAAGATCGCACGTGCATGCCCCATATCGAGCAAACCTTGCTGCATAAAGTCTTTGACTTGATCCGCTAAAGACAAGAGGCGTAGCAAGTTACTAATCGTGGTACGTGCTTTACCGACCGTATCGGCAATCTCTTGATGACTTAAACCGAACTCGTCATGGAAGCGTTGTAAAGCCATGGCTTGATCGATTGGGTTCAAATCTTGACGTTGAATGTTTTCAATCAATGCCAAGGCAATTGCCACTTGGTCACTCAAGTCACGAACAATGGCTGGAACTTCGGTTAAACCTGCAAGCTGAGCCGCACGCCAACGACGCTCACCTGCAATAATTTCGTAGGGATGCTTTTCATCTTCTACAGGACGAATCACGATTGGCTGCATGACGCCATGCTTTTCAATCGATGCAGCAAGTTCTTGTAAATCTTGTTCTTTAATGAAACGACGCGGTTGATACTCACCACGTTTCAATAAATGCACATCAATTTGTTTTAACTGTCCATGATCTAAAGCTTTTGCTTCGAGCTGTAGTTTTTCTTTTTGGATTGAGCCGAGTAAGGCATCCAGACCACGACCTTTAGCCAGTCCGCGTTTTTTTACGGTCATGCTTTAGTTCCTTTTTTTACTTTGGTTTTTTTCAACATCTCAGCTGCCAAGTTCAAATAAGCAACTGCACCCTTCGAGCTTTTTTCAAAATAAATCACTGGTAAACCGTGCGCAGGCGCTTCAGCCAAACGAATATTACGCGGAATGACCGTGTCATAAAGTTTCTGACCGAAGTATTGTTCAAGCTCAGCAGACACATCACGTGTTAAGGCATTACGCGCATCGTACATGGTACGAAGCACACCCACGATCTCTAGATCTGGGTTTAAAGCTTGCTGAATACGGTCAATGGTTTGGGTTAGGTCAGCCAAACCTTCTAGGGCATAATATTCACACTGCATTGGAATCAGCACAGCACGTACCGCTGCAAGTGCATTGACAGTGATCAAACTTAAACTTGGTGCACAATCGACAATAATATAGTCGAAGTCTTTTTCGACGCTTGCCAATGCTTCACGTAAAATAAACTCACGACCGTCTTGATCTGCAATTGCAAGCTCAACGCCAGCTAAGTCACGGTTTGCACCTAAAACCTTATAGCCCACTTCCGCTTTATAAATAGCGGTTTCAATCGGCACTTCGCCGAGTAAGACATCTGTGACTGAATACAGCAAATCATTTTTTTGAATGCCCGAACCCATCGTGGCATTGCCTTGTGAATCCATGTCCACAAGTAAAACTCGTTTTTTTAATATGGCTAAAGATGCAGCCAAGTTCACAGCCGTTGTGGTTTTACCTACGCCACCCTTTTGGTTTGCAATCGCAATAATTTGAGCCATGGTAACCCCAGTCCTTTGAAAATTTTAAATACGTTTAAGAAAAATTAAATGACGCTGCTCATCAAGTCGTGGAACTTGTAATGCAACGATATCAATCTTGAAATCACTTTTCAGTGTTTCAACTTCTTCTTCAGGAATTAAGCCTTTCATCGACGCAATAATACTTTGCTCATGCATATACGGTTTAGAGGCATCCACAAAATCCGTTAATGATGCAAAAGCACGACTGGTAATCACATCAAACTGACCCAGTTCATGAATGCTGTCTTCATTTTCGACACGTGTTTGTACCGCAATGACATTTTTTAGTTTTAAGTCAGCAATAAATTGTTTTAAGAATCGAATTTTTTTACCGTTGGCATCTAAAAGCACACATTCACGTTCAGGCTGACACAGTGCAATGATCATGCCCGGCATGCCACCACCCGTACCGATATCCAATAAACGACCTACAGGCAAATCATTTAGGATACTTAAGCTATCCAATAAATGCTTAACCAACATTTCTTTAGGATCACGAATAGCGGTTAAGTTATATGCTTTGTTCCACAGCACTAGGGCATCTTGGTATTTCAGCAATAGATTTAATGCTTCTTCACTCAAATCTAAGCCAAGCTTTTGACTACCTTGCTTTAAGTCTTGAAAAAAAGGATGCATAAAGAAGACATCTCAATAAAAATTAACTGAAGTATACCGATTTCTAAGCCGTGGAACAGTAGCTAACGCTTAGCGAATATGCACTTAATCGTACATGCCTTGGCGAATCTGTAGATCTAGATCACTTAAACGCTCAGGTGTGCCAACATCAACCCATGCAGTTTGCATTTTCTCTGCAGAAATTTTTCCATCCAACATAGCTTCTTTCAATAAAGGTGCGAGCGGACGCTTGCCCGCTTCCAATCCATCAAACATATTTGGATGAATGACCGCGATCCCACTATAGGTGAGTGCCTCGCCTGCATGTTCTTGCTCAAAGGTATAACTACGCCCTGCATCCAAGATAAAATCACCCTTTGGATGTTGCGTTGGATTAGTCACATAAACCAAGTGTGCCAAATCATCTTTTAGCTCAACATTGAGCAAGGCTGAAAAATCGTAAGTCGTCCAAACGTCACCATTGACTAAAATAAACGGTTCTGTCCCAAGCAAAGGTAAAGCATTAATAATGCCACCAGCTGTTTCCAAACCTTCCGCTTCACGTGTCCAACGAATATCTACACCAAACTGCGAACCATCACCTAAAGTACCAATCAGGATATCTGCAAGCCATGCAGAATTGATGATGATTTCAGTGACACCTATTTTTTTTAGCTTTTCTATATGCCAAACAATCAGTGGTTTTCCACCCACTTCAAGCAAAGGCTTTGGCTTATACAATGTTAAAGGGCGCATCCGATTTCCGAGACCCGCTGCTAAAATCATGGCTTTCATTATGCAACAACCTCATAAGTGCCGTATTTGGCTTCAAATTTCGGCAATACTTTAGCGTGAATAAATTGCATAAAAGGTTGTAATTCTGCATATGGTTTACTTTCTTCAAGTAAATACCACATCACACGCGGCAAATCTTTGAGATAACCTGACTTACCATCACGCTCAAATAAGCGCACAAAAATACCTAAAATTTTGATATGACGTTGAATCGCCATGAGGTCAGCGTCTTGTTTGAATTGCTCAAAGCTACGACCATCTTTAGCCGATGCAGGTAGCAAATCATAGAACGTTTTAAACCATGCATAAACGCGATCTACATTCCACTGCACATAAGCATCACGTGTGATTGAGATTAAGTCATAAGTATCTGCACCAATCACAGCATCTTGGAAGTCAATCACACCCTGATCTTGCTCATCATCAAGTACCATCAAATTACGGCTATGAAAATCACGATGCACAATCACTTGAGGCTGAGCCAATGCAGCATTGGCTAAGATAGCAAAGGTACGTTTAATAAGTGCCGATTCTTCTTCAGTAGGCTGCACTTGTAGAGATGGCAATAACCAATCGGTTAACAGCTCCATTTCAGAAATCAGCTTTTCATAGATATATGCAGGAAAATGAGCAGTACCATCAATTGACTGTAATTGAATCAACTGTTTAAAACTTTGAGCATAATGTGCGTCTACTGTTTGATCATTCAACAACGTGGACAATAAAACATCACCAAAATCTTCTAACAATAAGAAGCCTTGATCGAGGTCTTTGGCCATGATATGTGGTACACGCACGCCATGTGCATCAAAAAATTCATCAATCGACACAAAAGGACCACAATCTTCTTTTTCTGGTGGTGCATCCATGAGCATAAATGTTTTATTATTCAATTTGATTCGTGCATAACGACGGAAGCTTGCATCGCCTGCTAAGAAGTTAATTTCAAATTGATCTGAACCGAGTACAGATGAAATCCATGTTTGTATCAATTGTTCACGTTGTGTATTCATTTGCGATAAATTCTAATACAGGCTGAGTTTTTAAAGTGCTAAGTGTAGCTACTTATCAACTTTTTCTCTATGATGCGACAATAATTAATTGCGATTAAGCATACCTGGTTAATGAGACAAATGAAGCATCAGTTTAAATTTAATCCTTTAGCGACTGCGATCTTAACCCTTCTATGTGGTAGCTCGTTACCAAGCTATGCAGCACCTGTTTCAAACCCGTCCACGGATGACGATACAGAACAACTCAAACAAAGCATTTCAGAAGCTTATCCTGGGCAGCAGTTCTTCGAACAATATTATGTCGATAAGTCTGCACCTGAAGCACAGATTCGCAACACCAATCAATTAAGTTCTGCATTTTGTACTGGCACGTGGATTACCCCTGTTGCGCCAACGACAAAAGCGGTCGCACCTGAAGATGCAACCTCTACCATTACCGCTGACTATGGTCATTTTGACCCGAATGGCGACTCCATTCTTGAAGGTAATGTTCTGATTGACCAAGAAGGTCGTCAAATTCGTGCCGATCAAATCAAAATTGATAAAACCCAAACCTACGCCAATGCTTCTGGCCGCGTGCAAATGGCGCA
This sequence comes from Acinetobacter sp. YH12218, assembly GCF_013417925.1. Classification (NCBI taxonomy): domain Bacteria; kingdom Pseudomonadati; phylum Pseudomonadota; class Gammaproteobacteria; order Moraxellales; family Moraxellaceae; genus Acinetobacter; species Acinetobacter sp. YH12218. The sequence continues at coordinate 30,581 of NZ_VPDB01000010.1, read as the reverse complement.
GTCTGGGCTAATTTCTCAAAGCGATTCAATTGATTACAATTTAAAAACCCAACAAGGTGATTTAAATAACAGTTTCTTTATTGCTGAACAGCAGCATGCGCATGGTCGTGCTGAAAAAATTTCGCGCACTTCAACAGAAACCCTAGAATTAGAAAATGCGGTTTATACCACTTGTCCACCCGATGAAAAACCAACGTGGAAAATTCAAGCAGACAAAATTAAGCTGAATCAAGAAACCGGTCGTGGTGAAACCAAAGGAACGACACTTTATGTAAAAGATGTTCCTGTCATGGCTGTACCCTACTTCAACTTCCCGATTGATGACCGCCGTACCACAGGTATTTTGACCCCAAGCTTTGGTTTTACCAATGACGGTGGTATTGAGCTTGCGGTACCGGTTTATCTGAACCTTGCGCCAAACTATGATGCCACAGTAACGCCGCGTTATATCGCAGACCGTGGTGCAATGATGGAAGGTGAATTCCGTTATTTGACCAAAAACTTTGGTTCAGCTATGGTGTGGGGTGGTTATTTACCATCCGACCAAAAGTATGACGACCAAGATCGTAAAGACTTACATTTTCTCCATAACTGGAAAATTAACGATCAATTCACGACAAATTTAGAATATAACTATGCATCTGATAAAGACTATTTCTCAGATCTCAATAATAATCCAAACTCAAAAACTGACCTAAACTTACGCCGTGCATGGGAACTCAATTATAAAAATGGTATCCCTGGGCTAAAAGCACAGCTCAAAGTTGAAGACTTCCAAACACTGGATAAAACTGTCAGTGATGAAGACCGTCCGTATGCGCGTTTGCCGCAATTCCTACTGAACTACAAGACTGGTAATCCTCTAGGCTTACAGTACGAATTTAACAACGATACGGCTTACTTCAAAAAGAACTTACGTAGCAACGATATTCCAAGCAGCACTGTCGATTCGCCAATGTATGAGCCAAGCGGCGCGCGTATTTATAACGACTTTAGTGTGCGTTATAACTATCGTACCCCATGGTCATTTGTGATTCCTGAAGCAACGATTCGTAACGTCAACACCATTTACGATCAAGACACCGTTAATGCACAAAACATTAGTTCATCAAATGAAAGTAAATCGGTCGTTGTACCGCAATTCACTTTAGATGCGGGTCTTGTGATGGAGCGCGAAGGTCGTTATCTACAAACCTTAACGCCTCGCTTCTTCTATGCGTATTCTCCATACAAAAACCAAGACACTAACCCGAACTTTGACTCAACCACAGCGTCAATTAACTATGACCAATTATTTAGCCCGCGTCGCTTCTACGGTAATGACCGTTTAGAAGACAACAACTTCGCATCTCTAGGTTTAAGCTATAGTTTATTTGATGATGTAGGTCTTGAGCGTTTAAAAGCCAGTGTTGGTCAAAGCTTCTATTTTGAAGACCGCCGCGTCACGCTAAACAACGTCTCTGATAAATTTGATACCGAACGCCATACCGGCCCTGTCGTGAGCATTTCTAGCCAGCTATCTGACAGCATCAGTGTCAATGCCAATTCTGCATGGATGGCGAATGGTGATAATGCTCAGCGCGATATTCAAATGTATTACACAGGAAATAAAGGCAATTTATACAATGTCGGTTATTTCTATCGTAAAGACATTCCGAACAGCCAAGACAGCTATGACCAAGCAGTAGCATCGTTTATTCAACCTATTCACAATAACTGGCGTATTATCGGTCATGCACAATATGACCTCGACAACAGTATTGCGCGTGAATATTTACTTGGTGTGAACTACGAGTCATGCTGCTGGGGTGTTTCAGTTTATGGTCGTTCGTACTATAACGATTTAGATGATGTAACATCTTCAGATGTTAAACCAAAACGTGCCATTATGGCGGAGTTCACCCTAAAAGGTTTAGGTGGCTTCAACAATAAATTAACCTCTTTGCTTGAAAACCGAGTGTTGGGTTTTAACAATATTAATCAATCTTGGACAGAACGTTAATGAAGACAAAACAGTTAAAACAAATTTTTAAAGCGTCAGCTTTGGCACTTTGCCTATCGACTTCTGTATCTGTATTTGCTGCTGCGCAACCTAAAGATGAAATTGTAGCTGTCGTTGACAATAGCGTGATTCTTCGTAGTGATCTTGATCAAAGCATTGCCGAGATCACTCACCAACTTCAAGCAAAAAAACAAACCGTCCCACCGACTGAATATTTGCAGCAACAAGCTTTAGAACAGCTGATTTCGCGCCAAGCACAGCTTGAACAGGTTAAACGCTATAACGTCAAAGCGGATGAAAAATCGCTCAATGAAGCCGTACTTAAAGTTGCAAAAGACGCAGGTTCTCCAAGCTTAGAAGCATTTCAGCAAAAATTAGATGCTGTTGCGCCAAATACCTATGCTGGTTTACGTGCACGTATCGCTGAAGACATCGCGTTACAACGCCTACGCCAACAGTTAGTCACTTCTCGCATTCAAATCAGTGACCAAGATGTGAAAAACTTCTTAAGCTCACCACAAGGTCAAGCAGCACTAGGTAATCAAGTTCATGTCTTACATGTACGCGTTGCTAGCAGTGATAATGCCGTTAAAATCGCGGAAGACATTCGTAAAGAACTGGCAGCAAGTAACGATGTTAAAGCAATTACCAGCAAATACAGCACTAAAGACATTAAAGTTGACGGTGCAGATATGGGCTTCCGCAACTTATCTGATATTCCAGATGAGCTTGCTGCACGTGTAGCACCTTTACAAGTCGGTCAAACCACTGAACTGATTTCAGTACGTGATGGCGTTCATGTTTTAAAATTAGTCGACCGTAAAGGTGGCGAACAAAAAGCCATTGTTCCTCAATACCAAACTCGCCATATCTTGATTCAACCATCTGAAGTGGTGAGTCCTGAAAACGCAAAACAAATGATCGACAGCTTGTATAACCGCCTGCAAAAAGGTGAAGATTTTGCTGTCTTGGCTTCAACATTCTCGAATGACACCGGTTCTGCTGCCAATGGTGGTAGTTTAGGTTGGGTTAGCCCAGGTGTTATGGTTCCAGAATTTGAAGCGATGATGAAATCAACAGCGAAAGGTGAAATCAGCAAACCTTTCCAATCTCAGTTTGGTTGGCACATCCTGCAAGTAACAGATACACGTCAACAAGACATGACACATGAAGTACAAGAACGTATGGCACGTCAGATTTTAGGTGAGCGTCAATTTGACACTGAACTGGACAGCTGGTTACGTGAAATACGCAACAATGCCTATGTTGAAATTAAAGACCCTGCTCTAGATCGTAAAAAGAAATAAGTGAATAAACAAAAAACCAGCTTCGGCTGGTTTTTTATGTCGATTCTTATCATTATTCAGCGTTGTAGTAATTATTAGTTGTAGTAATTATTAAAAAACCAGTATTTAAACCATCTACTCTTTTTATAGGCAAAAAAAACCTCCCATTTGGGAGGTTTTTTTAACTCAATTAACGATTGTTGTTTTCGTCGTCTTGAGCATCTTCAAATTTAGTTTCGCCATCAAAACCAGCATTTTGACCGCCGAAGCCACTTTGACCGCCGAAGCCACCTTGACCACCGAAGCCACCTTGACCACCGAAGCCACCTTGACCACCAAAGCCACTTTGACCACCGAAGCCACCTTGACCACCGAAGCCACCTTGACCACCGAAGCCACCTTGACCACCGAAGCCACCTTGTTGGCCGCCGAAGCCGCCTTGTTGACCACCGAAGCCAGCAGCGCCTTGAGCACCAGCAGGAGCACCAGCAGGACGTGGGTTACGTGCTGGAACAACAGTTGAAATAGCGTGTTTGTAAACCATTTGGCTTACAGTATTTTTTAATAAAACAACGTATTGGTCGAAAGATTCAATATGACCTTGCAATTTAATACCGTTTACAAGGAAGATCGACACTGGAATACGTTCTTTACGGAGAGAATTTAAGAACGGATCTTGTAAAGTTTGACCTTTAGACATGTTATAACTCCAAAAAATAATAAAAATCAGCGCAAAAGCTACCTTTACTTTTCAATTAAAAATTATCAAAAAGGTAGTCTGTAAATTTTGCTTTATCCGTAGCACTTTCGCAAGTCTTCTTGAGCCTGCTGCGCAGTTAAATATGTAGTAAATTTATGCGTTTCTTGCAAAGATCTTAACCAAGTATATTGACGTTTTGCAAGTTGTCGTGTTGCAAAAAGTGCCTTATCCTCCATTTCACGCTGTTTTTCGCTACTTTGATCACTATTTTTCAAAAAATCTAAAGCTTGACGATATCCAACTGAGCGCATAGAGGGTAAATTTTCATCTAAATCGTATTTTTCAATGAGAGCTTTCACTTCATTTAAAAATCCAATTTCCCACATTATTTTTAGACGTCGAGCTATACGCTCATGTAATTCTAATCGGTCGGGCAATAATGCGTAATTATGAAAATTGTATCGGTATGGTACGTTTTTAGGTTGCTCAGCTTGTAACTGAGTAATGGGTTTACCGGTTAACTTAAAAACTTCGAGCGCACGGATAATTCGTTGCTTATCACTCGGTTTAAATTTTTCACCTGCCAATGGGTCTACATTGCACAATTCTGCATATACAGCATCCCAACCTTGCGACTCAGCTTTGGCTTCAATTTCAGCACGTACGGCATAGTCTGCACTTGGTAAATTTGAAGACAACCCTTCCAATAAAGCCTTGTAATACAACATTGTACCACCGACTAATATCGGTGTTTTACCTCGTGCATGCATATCATCAATCAGCACACACGCATCTTCCACAAAGTTCGCTGCCGAATACACTTCTAGCGGACTGATAATATCAATCAAATGATGTGGATATTTCTCCAACTCAGCTTTACTCGGCTTGGCCGTACCAATATCCATATCCTGAAAAACCAAAGCAGAATCGACAGAAATTAATTCGAATCCACCTTGCTCGTATAATTCACATGCCAAGGCGGTTTTACCGCTTGCAGTTGGTCCCATTAAGTTGATGACCGGCAATTGATTTGACATGTAAAACTACTCTCCCCGAGCAAAAAGTTTATCTAGCTGTGCCAATGGAAACGCACGCCACGTCGGACGTCCATGGTTACATTGGCTGGCAAATTCAGTTTGTTCCATCTGACGCAGTAATGCATTCATTTCAGATAGACTTAAAATACGGTGTGCGCGTACAGCGCCGTGACAGGCCATGCCTGCCAATATTTGATCGCGCTTTTGTAGTAACCCTGCAACCTGATCACTTGGGTCTAAATCATTTAATAAATCTGGAATCAGCGCATCAAAGTCTGCTTTATGCAAAATGGCAGGAACACCTCGGACAATAACTTGCTCATCGCCATATTGATCTATTTCTAAACCTAGGCGTGCCAATTGTTCTTTGAGCTCATCGACGCGCATCGCTTGCATCCTACTGATGCTCACGACTTTAGGAATCAGCAATTGCTGCGATGTCCAAAACTCAGGTTTATCCCAAGCAGTTTTCATTTGTTGCAAAACAATGCGCTCATGTGCCGCATGCATATCAACAATGATTAAACCTTCGGTGTTTTGGGCCAAAATATAAATACCATGCAATTGCGCAATGGCAATCCCCAAAGGATGCTCATCGACTTTCTGCTGAATATGTTCAGCCAAAGAAGTATCAAGATCATTTGTAGACTCAGTTTGACGTAAAGGCGCCAAATAACTTTGCAATGCATTATTGAGCTGTCTGGAACCCGCTAAATTTGACTGATATCCAGCACTATTGTTCGACGCATTTGAATATTGCTGTGTATAAGCTTCCTGCCCTGTTGGCGCATGATTAGAAGCATATTGCACTGTTGCAGGTGAACTAAAGTCAGTGAGTCCGCCTGAGATCTCTGGACTGACAAAATTTGAGCCTTGCTCTGCAACTGGCTGAGATTGATGTAATGAAAATTGTTCCTGATGACGCGGCTGCGGAATAATATTTTCGTGTGCCTGCCCGTCGAGTTTCATTGCAGATGACAATTCGGCTGTCGCGGTTTGAAATTGCGCTAAAGTCGATTTGGCAAAATGGCGCACAAACTCATGTACTTCACGTTGATTTAGAAAACGTATTTCATGCTTGGTTGGATGCACATTCACATCGATATTTTCTGGATCAACTTCCATAAACAACAAATAAGCGGCATGTTGATGCCCATGCAAAATACCGTCATAAGCCATGCGAAGTGCATGTGAAACGGTCTTGTCTTTTACGATACGTCCATTCACATAGACATATTGCATATCGGCCTGCGCACGTGCATCTGAAGGATGGCCTAACCAACCACTGAGACGCATATTGACGCTATCAGCATCTATCCAGTACGCATTTTCAGTAAATTGACGGCCTAATAATTGTTGTACCCGCTGAAAACGCAGCGTACCACTGTCTGCAATAGGCAAGTTCAGCTTAATACTATTGTTATGCTCAAGGACAAAACGTATATCAAAATGGGTCAGTGCCAAACGACGGACAATTTCTTCGATATGTCCAAACTCAGTCCCCGGTTTTTTGAGGAACTTACGCCGTGCAGGCACATTAAAAAATAAATCTTGCACACGGATGGTGGTGCCTTGCGTCGCTGCCACAGGCTGAATTTCTTGCGAATCAAATGCGGTGCCATTTACTTCGACCTGATAGCCTACACCGTCATCATTTTGGCTACTGGTCAATGTCAAACGAGACACCGCAGCGATCGAAGCCAAGGCTTCCCCACGAAAACCTAGACTTACAATGGCATGCAAATCTTCAGCAGTTTGGATTTTACTTGTGGCATGGCGCATGACCGCCAAAGGTAGATCTTCAGGGTGAATACCCCGACCATTGTCTATTATTTCAATCAGTGTACTGCCGCCTTGTTCAATACGAACAATCAGCTCAGTCGCCCCTGCATCAATGGCATTTTCCAGTAATTCTTTGACCACAGAAGCAGGACGTTCAATCACTTCCCCTGCGGCAATTTGGTTGGCTAAGGCAGGATCAAGCGTTCGAATGCGGCGGGCACTGATTTCATTCAGCATGGTTAAATTTTTGCTCCAAAGCGTTTTGCAAAGTTTCTGAAGAAGAGCTTAAAGTCGCTGTACGGGTGGTTTCATCCGCAGACTTTTCAATATTAATAATTAAATCAGCCTCGGGGATTTCGTCGCCCCCTTTAGATGGCCATTCAAATAAAAATAGGGCGTTCGGCGTTTCTAAATAATCACGGATACCCATAAGTTCAAGCTCATAAGGGTCATTCAGACGATATAAATCAAAATGAAAAATATCTTGTCCTTGAATATTGTAAGGTTCAACTAATGTATAGGTTGGACTTTTTACCGCACCTTGATGACCCAAGTGTTGTAAAAAATAACGTGTTAACGTGGTCTTTCCTGCACCCAAGTCACCAATTAAATACGCTACACCCGTCGTAAAATGCGTCGCCAGTACGGTAGCTAAGTTTTGGGTATCGACTTCACTATTAAGTTCCAGACTGAATGAATACTGCATATTACTCACAACATGTACATAAGAATTAAATATGATAGCATCGCACTGGCTAAAATGGATATGTTCACACTACAGATTGAGCATTTTTCATGATGTGTTCTCTGCTTTATTTGCTCAGTTTTTAGATCTTTCTTCATGCACAGTTTTGAATTTACTCCCCCAATGATCAATGGTGTTAGTGCCAGCAAAGTCTTCCTTGACGGTCAACACACGCAAGCCTCTACCGTCTATGCATATTTGTGTGAACAATTTCCTCATATCCAAGCAGCAGAGTGGCAACAACGATTTAAGGATGGATTGGTCTATGCCGCAAATGGTGACGTTTTAACGATAGACAGTCCTTTTGAAGCCAATCGTCATGTTTATTATTATCGATTCTTAGCGCATGAAATCCATGTTCCCTTCGAGCATCAGATTTTATTTGAAAATGATCATTTCATCGTGGTCGATAAACCGCATTTTCTCACCATGAGTCCAACCGGTCAGTATGTACAAGAAACCTTGTTGGTTCGACTCAAAAAGCAAACGCAGCTTGAACAGCTAACGCCGATTCATCGTTTAGACCGTGAAACTGCCGGCGTGGTGCTCTTCTCCAAATGTGTCGAAAGCCGTGGGCTATATCAACAGATGTTTGCCACTCGAAACGTTCAAAAAACCTATCATGCCATTGCAGCTTATCGAGATGAATTAAATTTCCCAATCACAACTCGCTATCGCATGGAAAAAGGTCAACCTTTTTATACAATGCAAATAGTAGATGGTGAACCTAACAGCGAAACCTTCATTCAGCTGATCCAGCAGCATGGAAACCGCGCTAAGTATGAATTAAAGCCACATACCGGCAAGCAGCACCAACTCCGTGTGCATTTAAATGCTTTGGGCATTCCAATTCAAAACGACCCCTTTTATCCAGTAGTGCAACATAAGGCAGAGGATGATTTCAGCCAACCTTTACAACTACTTGCGAAACATCTTGAGTTTATCGATCCTGTGACAGAGCAGGCTTTTCAATTCAGTTCTGCCTATGAATTGACACTGTAAATCGATTGTCATTACATTAAATTGATAAAATACTGCCGAACATTCTTGAATTTATGATAGTTTTGATTAGAATAAATGCGAAAAGTTAAGTATTTTAAAGCTTTCTAAGAATATGAGAAAAACTGAAGTCTACCAAATCCGCCTCGATTCACAGGAAAAGAAACAGGCCTTTGCCGTGTTTAAACAATTAGGCATTACACCTGCACAGGCTGTACGTCTATTCTTTAAACAAGTTGTTTTAACCAAATCGATCCCCTTCTCTATTGAAAACCAAAATATCAATATTGAACAATTGATTAAGTTACGTAAATTAAAACAACAAGAAGCCCAAGCCATTTCAACCACTGAAATTAGCCCTGCGGAATTAGAAATTTTAAATAATGATCCATTATTAGATGATGATCATCTCGACTTGTTTGAAGAACTCAATGCAATTTTGGGTGAAGGTGACAAAACTTAACACTGTCGCATTTATAAACAATTTATAAATCAACCAATTTCGAAATTTCGATATGCTTCATGCAAGACTGATAAAAATAGCATGGAGTATAGAAAAAAATGATCGTTCGACGCGCAACAGAAGCAGACCTTCATCCACTTGCTGTTTTATTTGATGAATATCGCCAATTTTATGGCACCTCTTCTAATCTTGATATCTCATATAAATTTCTAAGACAACGTTTTGAAAATAATGAAAGCGTAATTTTTATTTGCTTAAAAGATGATGTGATTACTGGGTTTATCTTACTGTATTTGGGCTTTTCATCTGTGGCTTGTTCAACTTACTATATTTTAGATGATGTCTATGTCAGCCCTGTATATCGTCGTCAAGGTTCAGCTAAACAATTGATCGATACCGCTGTTCTCTTTGCACAACATGAAGGTGCGCTTCGAATCAGCCTCGAAACTCAAAAAAATAACTATCACTCGCATCAGCTCTATGAATCGATGGGCTTCATTAAAGATGATGAATTTCAAACCTATCATTACTTTATTCGTTAATGCCTTGCTCGACGTTAAATACACAATCAACGCATATTAGAAACGCATCTTTAAATCAATAATTAGCAGACATATTTAGGGGCTTTAATACCGCACATTCATCCTTTGAATAATGAAGTATCAAAGCCCAGTACACATTACTATGCAGTGATATTTTCACGAAATTTCGATTGTTCAATTTGCACTGTATTTAAATAGATCCACTCACCCTCAGCGAGATCATCAAGCTTTAATTGTCCAATTTGAGCACGATGTAAAGTTTCAACTTTATTGCCGACAGCCGCCAACATCCGCTTCACTTGATGATATACCCCTTGATGGACAGTCATTTGTAATTGCTGTGAAGCCAATAGCTGCACATCGGTTGCAGCGAAAATGCCTTTTTCGTTTCGCAGCTCCACGCCTTGTTGCAATTGTTGCATTTGCTCAGGCGTCACAGGATCTGCGGTATGCATCGAATACACTTTGGCAACATGCTTTTTAGGGTGTGTCAGTGCTTGCAGATATTGACCATCATCCGTGAGCAGCAACAGTCCAGTGGTGTCTTGATCCAGCCGCCCTACGCATTGCAAACCACGATTTAACAGCACATCATCAAATAATTCAAAAACACTAAAATGATGGGTTGCCTGATGCGAACATTCATAACCTTGAGGTTTATTTAACGCGATATAAACATGCTCACGATAGGTATAGTCCTGTCCATGCACACTGTAAGTTAAATCATTCAAGTCCAGCTTTTGCTTTGGATTATCTACAATCTCACCGTGTATTTCGACCGCACCATTTTTAATCAACTGTTGGCAATATTTACGCGAACCAAAACCTTGTGATTGCAGCATTTTTTCCAAAAACATAGAACAACCTAATAAACACCATATATTGCTATTTTATACTGAACAGTGACTCAACTTGCAGGAAAAATAGCGGAAATGATCTTGAACGCCAGTTTTTAATGTTTCTGCGCTACACTATTGATTATTTATTGAAGTTTCTCACGAATATCCTATGTCTCAGTTGGATTTAAATCTGATCGTGTTATTGGTGTTATTGGCTTGTGGCATCTTTAGCCACAATACAGCGATCACCATAGCAGCAGGTGTCTTGATTATTTTCCGCATCACGCCTTTGAGTGAATTTTTCCCCTATCTGCAACAATATGGCTTAAACATTGGCATTATTATTTTAACCATTGGCGTACTCACACCGATCGCTAGCGGGAAAATACCCGGCGATTCAATTTTAAAATCCTTTTTAAGTTGGAAATCCCTCGTCGCAATCGCCATTGGCGTCTTTGTCGCATGGTTAGGCGGTCGCGGTGTCAAACTGATGTCCAATCAGCCAGATGTGGTTGCCGGGCTATTGATTGGGACAGTCGCAGGTGTTGCGATGCTGCGTGGTGTACCTGTCGGCCCACTCATTGCAGCAGGCATCTTGTCGCTACTGATTGGGATTAAGCAATAAGGCCGTTGCTGACATAGCGGTTTAAAAAATTTTAATTTGAGCCATGCTACATTTTAAATAAACGCCGACTAAGCATGATTCCAACGAATGACAACGCTGACATCAAGATCCCCGCCCAAAACCACGCTCCAGTCTGTGAAACCACAGTGGCAATCACAGGTGGCAGAACAAATTGGGAAATTGCAGAACATTGTAAAATCATGCCGACCGTCGTACTAATTGCCGCAGGATAAGGTGCAAAATGCAGTGCTTGTGCAAAGACCGTCGCAGCAACCAAGCCTCCAAAAAGCGAAAAACTGAACACCGTTAAATATTGCAGTAAAAACGGTAACGCATCTTTAAAGAGATAAAATCCTAAGGAGCAAATGATCAAGACAGCAAAACCCAGTTGGACTAAAGTTTTAGCTTGAAAACCACGCTGTAATAACAGTCCACACCCCCATGTACCCACCGCATTGGCAACGGCAACGCTGGCTGTTAAAGCACCTGCCAATTCGGCTGAAATTTGGTTTTGTGCATAAATCATCGGTAAGAAACCCACCAAAGCAAACCATTGCCCTGCATATGTCCCAAAAATGAGCGCCAAAAGCCATGCTGCAGGATGTTTCAGAGTATCCCGAATGAGACCAATAATAGGTGTTGTATTCAGCGCTACATTAGGCTGAGGAATAAACATCGCAATACAGAGCAGTAATGCCGCAGTGATCATAGCGAAACTGAGCCAAACCACACTCCAACCATATTGAGCAATTAGAAATGGCGCAACCAATAAGGCTATGCCCATACCTCCGCCCATATAAGCACTCCACAGTCCCATCTTTGCGCTGATGTGCTGTAGCGGTACAAGCTGACGGATAAATGCAGGCCCTGTGAGTGTCACCAATAAGAAGCCAAAGCCTTCTATGACACGCAGAAGCAACAAGGCATCAAAGCTTTGTGCAAAACTCCCCCATGCACTTGCCATCGTTAATAAACTTAAGCCTAGTAATATACATAGCTTAAATCCAATTTTTTGGATATAACTGCCAATCAACAATGCAAAGCACATTCCTGCGCCCTGTACCAATGAAAGCAATAAACCAGACTGAATAAAGCTAATACCAAGTTGCTGCTGTAATACAGGTATCGCGGGCGGTAATTTCCCGATATGCATTGCAGCAATAAAACCTGCCGCAATAATGAATAAATCTTTTGACATCCCTTTCATTGAATTGTCATGCTCTTTTCGCCATGCAATAGTGCACAGCTTAACAATTCAAAATATTATTTTGAGTCAAAAAACAAATGACCTTAGATGATTTTTCAATTATTTAATCATCTTGCACCGTCACATGCTAAGCGCACTTTGATTTAAATTAAACAATGATATTCCGTGATGTCATCTGCAATTGTTTGAGACAACACGTATTCCCATCAAAAATGTTTTTTCTGATACTTTCAATAATTTGGCGGTAGTGAAGGAATTCACCTGCATAACAATTAGTGAATTATTTAAGCAGTGAGTTATTCAATATTTACTTGTTTCCGTTCACGCTTATTGGCGTACATTTTCAAATCAGCCATTTCGACCAATTGATCGATGGATTCGGCATCCTCTGGAAATAAAGCCATGCCAATACTGGCACCAATTTTCAAGCTCATTTGCTCGAATGCAAATGGCAGTCCGCAACTTTCTGCGATTCGATTCATCGCCGTTTGCGCACGCTCTAAGTTGGCAATATTGGTTAAAATCACAGCAAATTCATCACCACCCAAGCGTGCAACCAAGTCATCTTGACGCGTTTCACGCAAAATGCGCTGCGCGATTTCTTTCAGTGCAGCATCCCCAATGCGATGTCCAAACTGATCATTAATCGGCTTCAGACCATCCATATCAATCATCAAGATACCCAACACTTTTTTCTGCGCACGTGCTTTTTCTATCCCTTGGCGTAAAAAGTCGACAAACAAAGCCCGATTAGCTAAGCCGGTTAAGCTATCTTGCGTCGCCAATTTATATAGCTCTGTCGCACCGAAATGTGTCGCATGGTACATCGCCGCAGCGATCAACTCAGACATCAAACTTAATATATGCAAGTCGGCTTCCTGAAAGGCATCGACTTGGTCAGAGTAAATCTTTAAAACACCGACACCTTCATCACAATGAATCAATGGCACTACTGCCATCGAACGCAATCCAACACGTTGACATGCCACGCGATCTACCCGTGCATCTGTTTCCGAATCTTGGCAATACAGTGTTTGTTTTTGTGCAATACATAGACCTGATAAGCTGTTTTCAATATGAAGTCTTAAACCCAGTAAATGGCTCGCCCCGCCAGACACTGCACGATAGACCATATCACCATCTTCAGCCAACTCTACAACTGCACCTTTAGCGTGTGTAATCTGCTGCGCCTGTTCTGCGACCACGGTCATCACTGCATTTAGATCTAAACCCAGTTTGGCAATAGCTGTCTGCGTTTGAATCACAGACATGAGTTGAGTTGGTGAAGGTTCTATAGTATTCGGCATGATTGAGTTCAAACAGGGTTCAATGTGAGATACAGCTCAATTCTAAAAATTATTCATCCACTTGTATAGCAATCTTAAAGTGATTTCTGTGCATTCAAGCACTTTAGATACAACTCTTTCAAATACTGGTCTTCGAAAGAAAATGCACTCAAGGAAACAACAGAGCAAGCAGAATCATCGATACATATTTCGAAGGTTGGGGAAGTCATGATGTATGGATGACCCACGTATTTCACGACTCTCCCCCTGAATATTATTTCAACGCGTAAATTTCACTCTGCATCCATTCTCCGCCTTCCAGTTGCACATCGACAGCCACACGTTGATATTCAACCCCTTCAAATTCATCTAAAGCCGCCCAATGTGCGGCTAAGTTTTCAGAGATAAAAACATAGCCTTCAATCGCTAGACCTGCCTTCGATAAACGAATGCCCGGACTGCCCATCGCCGCACCCCAGCCTTTATGTTCTAACTCACCCCAAACCACACCTTTCTTCCACTCGCCACCAATACGCTCCATCACATGAGCATTGGGCTGACCTAGACGTAATGTCCCGTATACAAAAAGACTCTGAGTCATAGCTCCCCCTTAGTTGGAATAATATTGATTGCGTTTTTGTGAGAATTTGGCCAACTGTTTTAGGAAGCCTTCAAAATAGCTTTTTTCAGCCTCTTCGGTACGATAACCGGCGTACAAAGTTCGTCTTAAACCTTCAGGTGAAACACAATCTAAACGTCGAGAGGTCACCCAACCTTTTTGTTCATATTCATTCACGACCCAATCAGGTAATGCCGCGATACCACGACCACTTGCAACCAACTGAATCAGCATCTGGGTCAAATCTGTGGTACGGACATGTTTAGGTTGAATATTGGCCGGTAAAAATAATTTCGCCATGATATCTAAACGATGTTTATCAACCGGATAGGTAATCAGCGTTTCTTCTGCTAATTCTTGAACAGTCACATTTGTCGCACGAACCAATGGGTGTGTATTCGACAATACCAAACGAGACTCATATTCAAAGATAGGGAAATATTCCACACCTTTTAAATTGACCGGGTCTGCAGTAATCAGAAGATCAAACTCGCCCGTTTGTAATAGTTCATGCGGATTGGCTTCAAAGCCAGATGCAAAGTCCAAATCTACATCGGGGTATTGCTGACGGTAGACATTCAATAACGGCATCAGCCAGTCAAAGCAACTATGGCATTCTGAAGAAAAAATAATTCGGCCAGTTTGACCATGCACAATACGTGTAATGTCCGATTGCGCAATTTGAACTTGCGGCAAAATGTCATCGGCAAGGCGTAGTAAACGTTGCCCAACATTCGAAAAGGTCACAGGACGTGTCCGTCGGTTCACCACCTCTACCCCATACCAATGATCAAGCTCTTTCAACTGATGTGAAAGCGCAGAAGGCGTTAAACACAGATCATTAGATGCAGCGACCAAAGAACCATGTTCTCTGAGTGCCAATAATGTTTTGAGATGGCGTAATTCCAACATAATGAGTTCCACAAACGACATACTGAATGAGCTGAAAATCAGTATTTTTAAATTATATTTATCATATCATGATATTTATGAATCATATTCATCATAAATTTTATTTAACTATTTTTTATTCACATGAATATACTTCATCAAGTTTTACTGAATCATCTTTAGCTAATGTGTTTTTTTCACATTACAAATCAGGTAATTTTTTTCCACAATGCGGGCAATATGCATACTGCTCACGCTCCTGCTTTAATGATTCCTCTTTTTGCTCACGTAACAATTGCCAAATAATATCCTGTGTTTGCTCACGGGTTAAACCCACTGTTTTTCGGATTTCTTCGATTTTTTCAGGCTCAAGTACAAAATCAATTTCACGATTTTGAATCAACTCACGAAAACTGAGTTCTAATTGTTGTTTGCGTTGCTCCAATTCATGTGCCAAACCATTGGCTAAAATACCTGCTGGCAATGCTGCCAAGCCAACCCCTAATATCGTAATCATTGCACCTAATATCCGCCCAACAGGGGTTATCGGTGTTACATCGCCATAACCGACCGTCGTTAAAGTAACAACAGCCCACCACATGGACGCAGGAATAGAACTAAAGACCTCTGGCTGTGCTTTACTCTCAACTAAATACACCCCAGCTGCGGCCATAATAATCATAATAAATAAAATAAAAACAACAGCTTGAAATGAACCTTTTTCACGTTCAATGACACGTAACAAAATTTGCAACGACACAAAATATCGAGTTAATTTTAATAAACGCAGTAATCGTAAAATACGTAAAAAACGCAAATCAAAATGGACAAAGAAATTTAGATATGCAGGTAAAATTGCCAATAAATCAATAATTGCGCCACCACTTTTTACCCAATTCAAACGATTACGCCAAGCGGAGTAAAATGGGTCTTTATCTGCAATCGACCAAAGCCTCAATACGTATTCAACACTAAATATAATGATTGAAAAATTTTCAAAAAAATCAAAGTAAACTTGATAAGACAAATAAATATCATTGACCGATTCGAGTAAAACCGCAGCAGCATTACCTAAAATCAGCAATATCAAAGCATAGTTGAGAAAATGACTAAATTTAGTTTCATAATCATCATTATGTAAATTGTTATAGACAAATTTACGCAGTGAATACCATGCACTAAAAGTCATAATTCAAATCGTTAGCAAATTAACTTGCTACAGTGTAAACCATCGCTTAGGAAAAATACGAATCCTTTAGACAGTCTGCTGTTAAATCTATTGAACGATATTAACCACACTTTATTCATCAGTATTTTTCGTATGCACCATATATCCATTATTCCACAAATAATAAAGCCAAACGAACTTGGTCATATCCCATGCGTGGACTGGTCAACTCCACAATTGGGCGCAGCTTAACCGTGCCGTCATCATTATAATGTGCTGGGTCTTGTCGCTTCGCCAAGCGTTTATAGATTTTACGCACCTGTTCAACCACGTCTTCTCCCGGATGTGCCACCGAGATATCCAAACCTTGCTCTTTTTGCAGACGAGCCAAATGGTTAATAATCGTAGCAGGTGTTAAACCACGCTCCACTGCAATATCTTGAATTTCATAACCTTCTTCAAATAATTCACGAGTTTGATCTAAAGTCGCTGTGGCAAAGCTTTGTTTCGCACCAGTTTTGGCAATTTTCTTTTCATTGCGCTCGATTTCCACTTCATTCAGTGTTCCGCCACAATGGCGAATAAAGGCTTTGTGTTGAACGGTTAAATCGGCCTCTGCAAAATTGGTTTCCGCTTCATCAGAGAGTTCCTGAAAGCGTCGATCGGCTTTAATGGCCAAACTGTCGAGTTCTAAGGCTTGTTCATTAAAACCAAGTAAACGCAAACCATCTAATGTTTTTAAACGCGACAATGCCACATAACCCTGACCTTTCTCAAAAGTATGGGTCAAGTTAATTTCAGCCGCTGCAAGGGTCATCCCTTGAGATTTATGAATGGTGATCGCCCAGGCCAAACGCAGTGGAATTTGTTGGAAACTGGCAATGGTTTTACCATCATCATTATCGACAGACCATGTTTCAGGCTCGACCACCAAGGTCGTGCCATCAGTGAGTTTTACTTTAGGCAAGATGCCATATTCATCATCTTCTTCAAAACCTATCACTTCACCGAGGCTGCCATTGATATAGCCCACGTCAAAGTTGTTTTTTACAAACATCACTTTGGCATTTTTCTTTAAGGTCAAAGTTTCCGGCGCACGCACTGAAGATTTTAAGGTTTCGATCAGTTTATCATTACCATCACATTGGGCTTCAAACTGGCGAGATTCTTGCTCAATTTCATTTAGATGTTTATAGTTAATACTATCTACATCCATATTATGGGTATACAAGCGCGTAAAGGTTTCACCTATATTTTGTGAACTTGTCTGCCTTAAAGCATGCAAATGATCGCCAGTAATTTGCTGAGCACGAATCGCATTTAGAATATCATTGAGATAGTCATTACCCTGACGATGTTGTTCGGTCAAATAACACACGCGAAACTTCGCTTCTACCCATGCCTCAGACATAAAGCAAAACTTGTCACGGTTTAATTCACCTTTGCGTCCCACAGGGGGTAACTGGAAGAAGTCACCTGCAACAATGACTTGAATCCCCCCAAAAGCATCTTCACTGTCTTTAAAAAATTTTAAAACTTTATTCACCAAGTTTAATTGCTTGGCATGCAACATCGAAATTTCATCGATGATTAAAACTTGGGCATTTTCCAAATGCTCTTTTAAATATTTACGTTCTTTTAAGCGCTTTAACTCATCTTCGGAAATCGCATCTTTAATCCCAATCCCTGCCCATGTATGAATTGTCATGCCATTCATATGGGTTGCAGCAATCCCTGTAGAAGCCGTAATTGCCACCGGCACTTTGCGCGCTTTTAGATAATTGATGTACTGATTTAAAGTATAAGTTTTACCTGCACCAGCCGAACCTGTTAAAAACACATTTTCGCCTGCTTTGAGCAGCTTGAGTGCAGTTTCTTGTTTCATAAGACCTATACCGTAAAAGAACGGCTATAGCCTAACGATTTTTGACTCAAAAGTTAAGCGCACAACACAGTTTCCTAAATCCGTATTTCGCCAATCTTACTTTAAGCTATTGAACCTATTTAAAAATTCTTTGGCGATATTTACTTTTTCTATTTCTGCTTGGGTATTATTTGAATACTCAAGTTGATCAAAAACCAAAATGTGGTTTTGCACATGACAGCCCAAAGTCATCGATACATGCAAAATGGGATGGTACATATGAAAAGCTACATATACTCTTGCAATGATACTGGCGCTATAACTTGATGCCAAACAATGTTTAAACTGAATAGATTCATCAATAATTCGATCGATGGTTTTTAATTCCTCAAAGACCCAATCTTGAAAATATATTTTGTCTTCAGTTGTAACCGGCTGCCAAACCGTTGTCGAAAATTGACGCTTTAATTGAGTTAACACTTCTTGCTTTTGTTGCTTAGCATGCCAATGCACCGCCTGATGAAAGACCCCATTCCACGTGATATTTTTAGGCACTGTATGACCTGTCGAATAGGCAGCACTGACATAGTCACGCACATAGGCATCAAATACAGATACTCTTAAATTAGCATGCTTTAAATAAAATAAGTTTCGAAAATCCTGCAGTTGAATTTTATGTTGTCGTAAAACATTTAAAAATTGGCGATTTTCTTGGGTTTCTGTACGGATATAATCCATCAAAGCCTGCGGTAAATGCTGCGTACAACGCACTAAATGCTGCAGATAAGCCTGCATAATACGGCTCAAGGGTAGATAGACTTTTTTAATTGCCTGATCCTCTGCGCCCAACACCTGTCGCATTAAGATCAACCACTCATCTAAATACAAAATCGATGGGCTGATCACCACCCGGTGATCATCATGCTGCTGATATTTTCGCTGCAAAACAAATTGCAGATTTTTTTCATGATTAAACCAGCCATGTTCATGCGCAATCGCATGGCAATTTTGAATAAATAAACGCGCTGCAATAAATTGAAAATGTTGTAAGGTCGCAAGAATCAACGAGGGATGAATATGCTGCGTATCGACAAAACTCAATGCTGTCACAGCCACACGTACATTACTGTGTTGGAAATTACGACTCAGCCAATCCAACACTTCGGCTGACTGTTTGAACATCCATCGCACTGCACGATTGTTATCGAGTAAAGGGAGTTTTCCACATTTTTTTTGCCAAATTGCTGTGGCTTGCACAAAATTGCTATGGCTTAATATGTCCTGTTCTGCCCAAACATCCCGATGCATCATACGAATAAAGCCTAGTAAATTGGGACGCTCATATGCATGGTCGAGCAACAAAATAATATCTTCTATATGTTCATTTAATTCTTGTAAATTGAACCGATCTTCATAACTCAAACTCATGATCCGATAAATCGTCGGATCTAAAAATTGTGCCGTAGCAAAACAAATCTCGTCCAAACTATCCATTAACAGTTGTATCGGCAATATTTCAGCTTCTGTAAGTGAGTTGAGTGCGAACATCTGCTCAATCTTTTGCATCAACCAATGGGGTAGACAGATTTGGCATTCGATATACGTTTGTAATAGCGGTGTCTGATAAATCTGCTGCTCTTGCATCAACTGATCAAAAATTTGCGCTTCAACTGCTGTCATCTGTGCTAAAAACTGTTGAACACGCGCTGACCCATTTAGATGTTGAAAAATCGACTGTAAGATCAATTGTCTAAATTGCTGTGCTTTTTCTCTGAGCAAGAGTGAATGTTGCGGCTTTAGGTCGCCAGTAAAAAAATACAATTCATGAAATAAGAAATCTTCTATTGCCTCAATACATGGCACTGTCGAATGCAATTCAGCAATTTTGATGGGTCTAAATGGACTTCTAGGAAACTGATAGCCAATTGATTCACGACTTTGTAGTTGTAAGGTCCACAGTCCATTACACAGTTGAATGCGGTGCAGCTCTTGTTCAATTTTAAAGATATTTTGTGAATTGAGTGCCGTAGCAAGATCCATTTGCTCTTGATACAACTGCTTTAAACTTGGAGATATTCGAATAAGTTGCCGAGCAATATGCTCTAGCTGCGGGGTCAAGCTTTTCTTTTCCATCTTCCGCCCTAACGATTGTTGAATATTTTTCAACCTTCACTATAGTCAAAGTTTAATGCTCCGACTACTGCCATTAATCAACCAAATAGCTGTACAAAAGGTCAATACAAAGGCATTCAATAAAAAAGTCTAAAAGCTATTGTTGTGACAAAATTCACTATGATTTTGAGCTGTGACGAATAAAAAATGGATGAAGTTGAAGAGTAGTCACTATTATTGATCTGTAGAATGTGGTTCTGAACGGATTTTCTTAAGCTGTTCTATGGCAGTGTAAATATCTTGTTGTAGTGCCTCTCGATAGAGCTTTAAAGCCTCTACACTCTGAATATGACTCAAACTTTGACGGGGTAAAAATTGAAAATAGAATGGAATGCGCTTGGGGATAATCCGTTTAGGTAAAGACGGAATCACATCACCATGACGTAATAATTTATCGAGTTTTTGTATTTTTAATAGTTGTTTAAACCAACGATGTTCAACGATCACACTGGCATCAAAACCCAGTTCAAAGACTTCATCTCCACCTAAAGCGGCAAAAGGCACGATATCATAATTAAATTCTTGCGCCAGTTTTAAAAAGCCATAACGTTGCTTCCAAATCAGTTGATAGGCTTCGCCTTTTCGCTTCAAAACCTCTCGACCACCACCGGGAAAAACTAAAATGGAATAACCTTGTTGCATCACAGTTCTGACATAGTCCTGAATACCTTGGACTGCACCGAACTTTTTGACCATGCCACGCCAACCGGGCAAATAAAAATGGCTATGATCAGCGATACTGACCACAGCCACTTTATGTTCATTGTAGAGATAATCAATAATCAACGGTGAATCGAGTACACCGTAAATTGTATGATTCCCTACATACATTGCAGGTTTTGATGCATCAATATATTCAGCGCCAAAAAAGGTCGGCGTGAAATACATGCGGGATAAAGCACTTAAACGCTTTATCCATTTTGCATCATGTTCAACCTGCAAATGTGCTGACCTTAGGCAGCATCATGTTTTTGAACAAGTACAGAACCTACTGAGTAGCCTGCACCAAATGAGCAAAGTACACCATATTCGCCATGGTTTACTTCATTCGCAGTACGGTGCAATGCAATAATGACACCTGCTGATGAAGTATTGGCAAATTCATCAAGAATGATTGGCACAAGGTCTGGCTGAGCATGTTCTTTGCCCACAACCAGTTTCAGAATCAATTCATTCATGCTGGCATTCGCTTGGTGTAACCAGAAGCGTTTTACATCTGTTGCCGCAATTTTATTGTCATCCAATTGCTTAGTGATCATTTTCGCCACTAATGGACACACTTCTTTAAATACTTTACGACCGTCTTGACGGAAACGGTTGTTGTCGATGTCAGCATCGACTTCACTCATATTTAAGTAACCGAAGTTGTTACGAATGTTGTTTGAGAACTGAGTAAACAGGTCAATATCCAACACTTCAAAACCAGCTTTGGTTTCAGTTTCTTCAATGATCGAAGCCGTTGCAACGTCACCAAAGATGAAGTGACAGTCACGCATACGGAAATCTGTATGACCAGATGTGATCTCAACGTTCACCAATAACACGCGACGAGCGCCTGATTTGATCGCGTCATAGGCTTGCTTAATACCAAAAGTTGCAGCTGAACATGCAACGTTCATGTCATAGGCATAACCCTGAATACCCAACGCAGTTTGAATTTCAATTGAAACGGCTGGATATGCACGTTGAATGTTAGAGCACGACAAGATCACAACATCGATGTCTTCAGCAGTCACACCCGCATTTCCCATCGCTTGCTTTGCAGCAGCTACGCCCCATTCCGCTTGAATAGACAATTCATCATTTGAACGTTCATGCAATACTGGACGTAAACGTTTTGGATCTAAAATACCGCTTTTTTCAGCAACATAACGTGCTTTTACGCCAGATGCTTTTTCGATAAATTCTGCACTTGAACCACGGCGCGCTTCTAGCTCACCGGCTTCAATTTTTTCAGCATTATCACTGTTGTACTGTTCCACATAAGCATTTAAAGCTTCAACTAACTCTTCGTTAGTAATTACGTCTTCTGGATGATAAAGACCTGTACCCGTAATGCGGATGCCCATGTAAAACTCCTTTTAGAAATTACCTATATCTTAACTGATTCCGAGCTTATCCCATACTTTTTGCAAGCGGGATGGAGAAATTGGCATCTTGGTCTTCATTGGTTGAGAGAAAATAGAGATGCGTAACTCCTCAACCATGAAATACAATTCTTTAAGGCGAGTGTCATTTTTAAACTTAAATAATTTTTCCATCCATGGGTCAACTTGATCAATGGCAGAATTGTCCCTTTGTAGGTTATTTGGCAAGCGGTCTAAACGCAAGACTAATGCCTTCAAATATCTTGGAAATTCGAGCCACACATCGGAAGTTTTGCCATAAACAAAATCTGAAAGTTGCATCAAATCGAGTTGATCTTCAATGTCATCAATGTTCTTTCCAAACACAGAATCATCTAAAACCAACAATTTCCGACGTATATCCTGCCATTGAATATAGGTTTCAGTTAAAACGGCTAATGCTTGTTGCCCATGGGTTAAGAAAGATTTCTTTACATTTAAAATCAGGTTTTGGTACTCCTGCACATTGACAGGTAGCTCATTTATTGCAAGCTGAAGTGTGGCATAAACTAACATTTGCTCTAGTTTGGCTTTGTCACCTAGCGGTGAATAAGCCAATGCCAAGGGTTTAGAAATCTGTTTTTTCAACTGACGAACTAAGTCCCCCAGCTGCATATGAACCAAACGAATGATCCCTTCGCGGTGTTGTTTGACTGCTTCAAATTGGTCATTGAAGGTCTGAATCACCACACCCGATTCATCTTTGGCATCCAACTCCGCAAAGCTTTTGACTGGAACAAGCGCTTGATATTGTTTCACCACCACACCCGTGACTTTTTGTGATGCTTCGAACACAAAATTATCAGGGAAGGTTTTAAACTCACCTTTTAACTGTTTGACTGGGCTATGAGTTTCCGTACGACAGCGTGCTTTGAGTTCATCTAGATCACGACCTTGCTCAATCACACGGCCTTTTTCATCAATGACTTTGATTAAAGGCAGCAGATATTGCTCAACGCGTTCCCAAGAAAAGTCCTTATCTGTGATTTGCTCACCACGCAGTTGGAACGCCAAGAAACTAAAAATATGCTCGCGCAAATGCACGGCATCGACACGATCCATCAATTTACGCGCTGTATCAGGTATTGGCACCAAGTGACGGCGTTTATCCTTAGGCAGTGCTTTAAGTAAAGCTTCAATCAGGTCTTGTCGCCAACCAGGTATACCCCATGACCAAATATTTTCATCCACTTGCGGCAAAGCTTGAACTGGAATTTTGACCGTTGCACCATCTTCATCATGACTTGGGTCAAAACGATAACTTGCAGCCAAACGCAGTTCACCATTTCGTAGGTAGTCTGGAAATTGCTGGGTCGTTGGACGGTCATTCATCCAAAGCGCATCATCATCGATAAATAAATGCCGTGGATTTTTCGGTTCTACAGTTGCACGCCAGTCTTCAAAACTACGACGACTTGCCACCTCTTCAGGCACTTTTGCAGCATAAAATTGGTAGATGGTTTCTTCATCCACCACCAAATCACGACGACGCAGTTTATCTTCAACACGCTCAACTTCTTCGAGTTTTAATAAATTGTGTTTTAAGAACGGCGGCGTAATACCCAAATGTCCCGTCGTCAACGCATCGCGTAGGAAAATTTCATGCGCCGCCGGATGATCCAATTTTTCATAATTAATCTGACGACGTGGCTCAATAATCAAACCAAATAAAGAAATTTGATCATAAGCATTCACCACACCAGCTTTTTTCGACCAATGCGGCTCAAAATAATGATGCTTCAATAAATCGCCTGCAGCCAATAAAATCCATTCAGGTTCAATTTTCGCCAATGTACGAAGATATACCTGAGAGGTTTCCACCATCTCAAAAGCCATGACCCAAGGTGTATTTGTTTTATGCAAAGTTGATGCAGGGAAAATACGTGCCTTTTGCTGACGCACTGCCATGAACACATTACGTTCATCGGTTTTGTTGGCAATAAATGAAAGTAAACCCGTTAATAACGCACGGTGCAGATTTTCATAATTGGCCTTCTTTTCATTAAAGGACAGTTTTAAGCCCTGAGCCAAATCCACCAATTGCTCATGGGTTTTTTTCCACTCACGGAGGCGTAACCAACTCAGGAAATGGTTGCGTGCAAATGTACGACGCTTATTTTCACTCATGTCACGGTTGGCGACTAAAGCTTCCCATAACTTGATATAGAACAAGAAATCTGAGTCAGCTTCACGGAACAAAGCATGTTTCTGATCGGCCTGCATTTGTTTATCCGCAGGACGTTCACGTGGATCTTGTACTGCCAAAGCAGCGACAATAATCAAGACTTCATTTAATACGCCAAAATGCGCTCCGCCCAAAATCATCCGTGCAAGACGCGGGTCGATTGGCATTTTCGCCATTTGCTGACCAATTTTGGTTAAACCACCACCCTTCGCCGGAGGAAGTCCCCCTTTTGTAAAGGGGGATTTAGGGGGATTACTTTCAATAGAATCTCCCCCAACCCCTCTTTGCGAAAGAGGGGCTTTCCCTTTCTCAACCATCGCCCCAAGCTCAATCAAAAGCTTACGACCATCATTCACCAAACGATGATCTGGCGGCTCAATAAAATCAAAGTCTTCTAATTCACCAAAGCCCAAACTTTGCATTTGCAAAATAACCGAGGCCAAGTTGGTTCGTTTAATCTCAGGCTCGGTAAATTCAGGACGACTCATAAAGTCTTCTTCTGAATATAGTCGAATACACACACCCGGCGCGATACGACCACAACGACCTTTACGCTGATTTGCTGCCGCCTGTGATACAACCTCAATCGGTAGACGCTGTACACGTGAGCGATAGTTATAACGGGATATCCGTGCAAAGCCACTATCAATTACGTAGCGAATATTCGGTACGGTTAAAGCCGTTTCTGCCACGTTGGTGGCAATAATAATACGTCGCCCACCGCCTGATGGATTAAAGATCTTTTGCTGTTCTGCCAAAGCCAATCGAGCATATAATGGCAAAACTTCGGTATGTCTTGGCCCAAACTTTTGCAGTGTTTCCTGTAACTCACGAATTTCTTGTTCAGTGCTGGCAAAAATCAAAATGTCGGCATGTTCAGGATGACCTTTTTCCTGCGCATCTTGAAAACATTCTTCTACAGCTGAAACCACGGCACGAGGTAAATTTTCTTCAAAATCGTCAAATTCATCATCATCACTGCCGACAATACTCAGCTCTGAAATCGGACGATAACGCAATTCTACAGGGAAGCTTCGACCTTCGACTTCAAAAATAGGTGCCCCATTGAAGTAATTAGAGAAGCGATTTACGTCTAATGTCGCGGAGGTAATGATAACTTTGAGATCTTTACGACGTGGCAAGAGCTGTTTGAGATAGCCCATGATGAAGTCGATATTTAGCGAACGTTCATGCGCTTCATCGATAATAATCGTGTCGTATTTATTTAAGAATCGGTCATTGGCCAGTTCAGCCAATAAAATACCGTCGGTCATCAAACGAACGATTGAATCTTGTGAACCTTGTTCATTGAAACGAACTTTAAAGGAGATCGACTCCCCCAGCTTTTCGCCCACTTCTTCGGCAATACGCTGCGAAACGCTACGTGCGGCCAGTCGACGAGGTTGCGTATGTCCAATCAAACCCGTTAAACCACGACCTGCAAGCATGGCAATTTGCGGTAACTGCGTGGTTTTACCCGAACCGGTTTCACCTGCCACAATAATCACTTGATGCTTTTGAATCGCATCGATCAGTTTGTCTGCATACTGCGTAACAGGTAAGTCTTGATTTAATTTAATATTTGGGATGCGGGCAATCCGTTCGCGGACTTTCGCATTCGACTTTTCAAACAAATCTTGAAATTTTTCAGGATTGGCTTCTTTGCCTTTTTTCAGCCGACTTAAGCGATGGCGATCACGAACCATGACCAATTGATCGACATTTAACTGACTTGGCACAGATGCATTATCCTAATAATTAAAAATAGAACCGAATATTTTACGCTGTATGTAAAAATAGTGAAAGATGAATCTATTTTTTGCGTGCCTGAAACCAATAGATGAAGCCGAACAGAATAAAATGATAAAAAACTAAAATTGCGGCCAATAACCAATAATTGCCACATGCTTCTATGCTGTCATGTAATAGCTGATAAAATGGCACTGTATAAGACATACTCAACGGCATAATTAAAAACATCAATAAAATGAAAGAGATGATCAAAAAATGATGAACAGATTTTGCTAAGCACAAAAAGAATTGAGAATAAAAAGCAAATCAACGCAATAAAAATAAATAAAAGAGGTTCATCCGATGAAAAACCATTCATTTCAGCATAATAAATAATTTGATTCGAGCTAGCATCTTGAAAGCACATTCTTGAGTCATCCAGTATAGATAAAATGAAGCAACATGCTGACAAGAATAGGCAACTCAAGCTTATCCATTTGGATGCTTTATCTATTAGTTTCAGTGCCATAGAAAATATAAACGAAACTAAAAATAATAAATATGCTCAGCCCGATCACCCATGCGAACAACCAACCATTATGACAATAAACAATACTGTCATAGATAATTTTTGAAATTGAAGCAGTTTCTATCATTAAAATGATGATGAATTGAAAAATCGCATATAGCCATAATATAACCACATACCAAGCACGTCTAAATGATAGCAACAGTGGGAAAAAAAAGAAGATTCCAACGATTCCCATGGTACTCAATAGCGTAGGATCATCTGATGAAGTTCCTAATAGTTCATTAAAATAGATCGCTTTTTGAGGTTGCAAGTATTCATAGATACATAAATTTGTACCTGTGTCTTCAACTTTAAGAATACATAGTGATGCAAGTGCAAGACTGAGAATGGCAATGATACGAAAAAAATTGACTAAGCACCTGATCAAATCTGGAATCATTTTATGTTCATGCCATCTTATATGAACACATTCTATAATTTGAAATATTTTTTATAACTTTTTTAGAGATCACCCTTGAAATCTTATGCCACAAGCATCATGTTGGTTACAGATTTTAAAAAGATGATTTTGTCATTTTACTTTCAACTTTATATGGCATTGATATGGCTTATATCGAATGAAATAATGATAAATAATCGTTATTGTTGAAATAGTTCTGGAGTGTACTAATTCGGATTTTCCGATATTAGTTATGTAAAAATACTATTTCAGCAATAAGAAAAATTTCTGTACCCTATTGGAAATCAAAAACAAACCTCAATCATGGAGACAATGATGAGCTTAATTAATACTGAAGTTAAACCGTTTAAAGCACAAGCATTCCAAAATGGTCAATTCATCGAAGTAACTGAAGCTGATCTTAAAGGTAAATGGTCTGTTGTATTCTTCTACCCAGCTGACTTCACTTTCGTTTGCCCAACTGAACTTGGTGACCTTGCTGACAACTATGCAGAATTCCAAAAACTAGGTGTTGAAATCTACTCAGTTTCTACTGACACTCATTTCACTCACAAAGCTTGGCACGATTCTTCAGAAGAAATCAAAAAAATCCAATACGTAATGGTTGGTGATGCGAACTGGACTCTTGCTAAAAACTTTGATGTATTAATCGAAGCTGACGGTCTTGCTGATCGTGGTACTTTCGTTATCGATCCAGAAGGTAAAATCCAAATCGTTGAAATCAACGCTGGTGGTATCGGTCGTGATGCTCAAGAACTTCTTCGTAAAGTTAAAGCAGCTCAATACGTACACGCTCACCCAGGCGAAGTTTGCCCAGCTAAATGGAAAGAAGGCGATGCAACTCTTGCTCCTTCAATCGACCTAGTTGGTAAAATCTAATCTGTATTAGATTGAACTGATTCAAAAACCACGCTTTTAGCGTGGTTTTTTTGTGCCTATTATTGGAGAGTATGTACCTCTATATACCCTACGCAGTTCACACTTTATTCATACAGCTATAACGCCCTAGCACTTTCCATCTATCTATAGATATTCATCAACTTAGCACTTACACAAATATAATAAAAATGCGCCTCATACCTGATAGTTTAGACTTACATCTTTGTCGGTATTTCAGTATTTTTAACTTGAATTTTAGGTCAATTGCTTATTTCAGGAAGATGTAAGCCCATGAAAAAATATTTCGTCTCGATCAGTTTAATTTTATGTTCGTTTACGACTTTTGCTGCCGTGAACTGCGAAGGTGAAATTAAAAACCAAAGTATTCGTGAAGATATTAAAGTCAAAAAAAATTGTCAGCTTGAAGGTTTAATTGTTCATGGCAATGTTATTTTAGAAAATGGCGCTAGTGTTGAACTGCATGACAATCATATAAAAGGCAATATTGAGTCTAATAAAAATTTTACCAAGATCATTGCCAATCATAACAATATCAGTGGCAATGTCGATTTTACGACAGGGAAAAACATCCAACTCCTCAATAACCAAATTTCAGGCGACCTGAAATTAAAGAAAAATAACGGCAATATTGTTCTAAATAATAATGAAATCGCAGGTAATTTGATTTGTCTTGAAAATGCTTTTTCAATTAATGGCAGCAACAACCAAGTCAAAGGCAATAAATCAGAACAATGCCGTAGTTTTTAACTCCCCCGACACCAACAAGTGAGAATGACGCTTATGGCATTTCTTTGAACTGGCATTATTTTTATCAAATTAGTTGATAAAGAAATGAAAAAAATGTGAGATAAAACATTATTTTTTAACAATTCTGCAATACTTCACGCCCTAAATTTGTCTTAATTTCAAATGAGATAAACCTTTAACTGCAGTATGACTATAACAACGCAATAAGGGGTGGCTTATGACAACAACTGTTGTAACTTCTTGGAAATACAGTTCTTCTTCACGTTACTTAAAAATATTTTATGCGAATGGTTCTGGGGATCTCTTTTATCCAGTTTCACCTTTTATTTATGATAATTTACTTCGATGTAGTGATAAAACGGCATTTGTCCACAAATATTTAGAATATGATCTACATTTTTCACGAGTAAGCTTACAGGGTTAAACCGCTACAAGCTCAGCGCTATAGCAACAGTATTTTTACTAATTAAAAAAAATTCGATCAAATCAGGGCTGAATGCCCTGATTTTTAGTTGCGCCAAGTCACCATAAAGAGCCCTGCGCCCACATTTAAGGTCGTACTGATAAAACGATCATCCGTTTCAACACGTTGGATAAATTCAGCGACCTCATTGGCATGTGATAGCACATTATCCACGATCAACACGCCATTTTGAACTTGTATCAATTCAGCTAAATATGACCAATACGCCACATACGCATCACGTTCTGCATCTAATAAAATGAAGTCATAACGACGATTTGAATGCTGTAAAAAATGCAGTGCATCGCCATGATGAAATTCGATGTATTCGGATAAAGCTAAATTTTCCGCATGCTGTTTAGCTTTCTCAATGCGCGCTGCATCAATTTCAATGGTTTCGACCCACCCTTGTGTAGACTGCGCAGCATCTGCTAACCACAGCGTGGAATAGCCTGTAGATGTTCCAATTTCCAAGATCTGTTTGGCTTGTTTTAAGCGAATTTGCATAGCTAAAAACAGTGCAGACTCAGGCTTAATATTTCGGTAACGCGCAAGTCGGTGATTTTGCGCAGCATCGTGAGCACTAAAGTCTGCATAGAGTTGTTGCATATAGTTTTTAAAATTTGCATCCATGCTCATGATTCTGTCCTTTTGTTATTTCTTTCATATTTATAAATTGAAGTACTAAATATCTACTTAGTGGGTTTCTTGGATCAGCTTAAAACGTGGAATTACTTCACCATCAATTTCAACGGTTTCCATAAACATCTCTAAGGGTCTAACCCACATTGAATAGTCGTCATACAAGCACTGATAGACCACAACTTTTTCACGCGTTTCACTATGTGTTGCAACATGAAAGACTTGATACAACTGACCTTTATAATGCTGATAAATCCCTTGCTTGACCTGCATGCCATTTCTCTAAAAAGTTCTCAATACAATAGGGTTGACTCTAGCATTGTCTTGCTTAAAGCGCGATGAATTCGTTTATTTTTCCACTATTTAACTTGTATTTCTCGATAGTGGCCCAATATTGACTGGATTCACATCGGTATATTCTAATGATTTAGAAAGAAATTCAATCATTTGATTTGTAAAACCGATTAATTTTATAAAAACAAACCGTTTCACCTATTTAATGGTTTGTTCTATCATTCTCTCATCAAATAAATTTACTCCTCTGGAGACGTTAGCAATGTTAGATCAA
>NZ_VPDB01000101.1:0-7889 GCF_013417925.1 Acinetobacter sp. YH12218 | reverse complement strand
TGAGGATCAGAAAGCTTGTTTGAATCGATGTATTTCATCCGCAGATTATGCACGAATGCTAAGAAATCCGGAGTGCAAATATTAACCAAAAAGAAGATCGTTTTTTGATTTATGAAAGAGATCTATTAAATTATATATTATCATTATTTCTCATGAAAATCAGCATCAAAACATAGGTGACTTTTATAAACTAAAACGTCTAAAATAAAGTGACCAAAACCACATTAAATGATCTAAATTGATCTAAATTTTAGCCCACCAAAAACCACATCTTACCAATTAAATCATATACTTACAAATAACATCATTTAATGAAATAAATCTCGGTGACCTTGCCAAGGTTGGGGTCATTAAATGTCTTGTGATACTGCTTCTCAAAGAAGTGGATATAGTATTCAACCAGCAGATTGATATCTTCACGGCGTTCTTTCAAAGAAGGAATCAGAACTGGATAGGTAGCTAAGCGGTAATATAGGTCACTACGGAAACGGCCCTCTTCCACTGCTTTTTTTCAGGCTTTCATTGCAAGCCACCATCACTCAAACATTAGTTTTCCGGGTTTTCGTATCACCTAACAGCTCAAACTCGCCAGTTTGCAGTACACGTAGTAAAGTGATGTGTGCTGATAAAAACGGAAACTTTTACTTGGTAAATGGCTTTGTTGCACAAACCTATCTGTAACGGCTTTTTCAGCGATATAATTTCCAAATGAAGAAGCCTACACACAAAATCTACCGCACAACCAATTGGCTCGCATATAACAGAGCTCTCATTAATCATGGGAATATTGCCATTTGGTTCGATCCAAAAACACAATGGTATGCAGAACCTCAAGGCAAACAAGGTCGAAGTCAAACCTACTCCGACATAGCGATTCAATGCTGTTTGATGATCAAATCTATATTTAGACTCACTTTACGCATGGTTACTGGTTTTGTTCAAAGCTTAATTATACTTTGCGGATTAGATTGGACAGCACCAGACTTCACGACGCTTTGTAGAAGACAAAAGTATATTGATATTCAAATTAGCTACCAGAAAAGTCGTGATGGGTTACACCTACTCGTCGACTCTACGGGTTTAAAATTTTTAGGTGAAGGCGAATGGAAGCGTAAGAAGCATCAGCCTGAATACCGTCGGCAATGGCGTAATCTGCATCTTGGTATAGATGCTGAAACACTGCAAATACGTGATGTTCAGCTTACGACAAATAATGTCAGTGATTCACAAGTACTTGGTGATCTACTTGATCAGATTCCTCAAGATGAGCATATTGACTTCGTTTATACCGATGGTGCTTATGACACGAAGCGGTGTCGCCAGTTGATAGAGGTGGTTCCACTTGTTTGAACAACTAAAAGCGTATTTATAAGTGATATTCTGCTCTAGTTAAGCCACCTTGTTTTGTTGCGGTAGCTGATCATAGTAAAACTCATTTGGTGTCATTTTGTCTAGACTCGAATGAGGTCGTTTCAAATTATAAAACTCAAAATATGCACTCAATTGCTTTTTCGCATCTGTGACACTGCTATAAGCTTTGAGATACACCTCTTCATATTTAACGCTCCGCCATAATCGTTCAACCATCACATTATCAATCCATCGACCTTTACCATCCATACTGATTTGAATGCCATTTGATTTCAATACATCAATAAATGCATCACTGGTGAACTGACTACCTTGGTCTGTATTAAATATTTCAGGTGATCCATATTTTTCAATCGCTTCATTTAAAGCCGAAATACAAAAATCCACCTCCATACTAATCGATACCCTATGCGCAAGTACCTTGCGGCTATGCCAATCAATCACAGCACATAAATAAAACAAAGCCTTTTGCCATAGGGATATACGTTATATCCGTAGACCACACTTGATTACTGCGCTGAATAGCCAATCCTTTGAGCAGATATGGATATTTACGGTGAGCTTGATTAGCCTGGCTTAAATTTGGTTTGCAATATAACGCCTGAATACCCATTTTCTTCATTAAAGTACGTGTATGACGTCGTCCTATATGATGCCCTTGAAGATTCAACAAATCACGCATCATACGACTGCCTGCAAAAGGATATTGCATATGTAATTCATCAATACATCGCATCAGTTTCAGATCTGATGAGCTAACAGGTTTTGGGCGATAATAATAACAACCACGAGAGACTTTCAATAACTTAGCTTTTTAGATACTGAAATCTGAAGTGAGTGGTCGATTAACTTTTGTGGTTGAAGCAGTCCAGTTTCTTCAACACACCTTCTAAAAAATCAATTTCTAATGCCTGCTCACCGATTTTTACATGTAACTTTTTAAGATCAATGGGGGGTTCTGATGGAGCTTTTGATTGATCGAAAGCTTGTGAGGAAGCTGAGATCAATTGATTTTTCCAGTCAATAATTTGGTTTTGATGAACATTAAACTCAGAACTCAATTCAGCATGTGTTTTTTCTGCTTTGATCGCAGCAAGTGCTACCTTAGCCTTAAAGTCGTTTGAATGATTTCTTCTTGGTCTACGTGCCATAAAATACTCCATATATTGATGTTTATAACATCATTTGAGGAGCAGAATATCAATTATAGGAGTTGTTCAAATTTCCGGATCCATCTCTGTTGAAATAAACGTTCAATATAACTGTTTTACTAATTAAAGTTATAAGTGGTTTCTTGAACTAAGAATAGCCGATAAAAGTGTAGCAAGTTGCTACACTCCTAGATAATATCCTTTCCGAAAATTTCATTTAGACGATCCTTGATGTCTTCCACAAATTTACTATCAGTTTTCAATTTATTTTTCATTTTTCTCTTAAAGTCACTTAAGCTCATTCCAACTTCAGCAAAATCCATTTGAAATAATGAATCATTGATAACAACGTTTGCTTGAGAGTCTGTGAGGCAACCTACAGTCTTAAACCACTTTTCAAGCTGTAAATAATTAGCATCATCATTAAAAATATACCATGAACGTACAGTGGTATCGAATTTTGCACCTAGATCTTTTACCTCAGCATTATCTTCAAATGGAACATCTAAGTAGATCTTTAATTTTTCGGCCTTTTTATTTTCAATTACAGGCTTTTCAAAACCACGATGATGTAGTTTAAATTTTACGCCTACAATAGGGCGTCCTTTTTTAATTGTTTCATATTCTAACTGTAGATCGGTGTTTTCATTAATTTCAGCTACAATTTTATCTAATACATAACGTCGAAAATCGACCCAACGGTCATATTTAGTTTCATTTATATCAATTAGAGCTTTGAGATTCTCTAATAATAATGGAACTTCGTAGATTTCTTGAGTCTTAAATTTGAATTCGTTTTTTATGAAATAGGTATAAAGACTCATACTTGCAACTGAATCTAGAGCAAATAAATGTTTTAGTTGGTATGTAGTAAAATTACCACCAGCTAATTGAGTAAAGTAAGGTAATACTTCACTGGTAAATCTGATTTGAAGTGCATTCTTTGAATCATCTTCCCATCTTAACTCACGGATAATAGGGACAACCGAGTGAACTCTTTTAGTCTTTTTCTTTATATCATCTACAGGTTCTTCAATTACAAAGTGCGCCACACGGGATGAAAGTTCTTTGTAAATTCGATCAATGGCTACATTAATTGAATTTCGCTTACTTAATCCCAGTAATTCAGCTAAATCATCTTTATACAGATAAATGTATGTTTGTTCACTAATCTCTTTATCGATATGATTCTTCTCACCGTAATTGGCAACAGCCATCGCATATAAAAGTGCTTTATATTCATTCGCTGACAATTCAATAGGTCGTATCAAACGATTGCTAGTACTTACAACCCCATTGTGACGAATATTACCTATGCAGTACGGGATTGAATCCAGCTCTTCTTTGTTATGGCTTAGTTCTGACATAAAGTGTATTAACTATTTTAAGTGTGCTTAACTTGATTATGCATGTTATATAAAAAAGTGGAAAAAGATTCAACACTTTCACCTAAAAAACCTAAGGTGGAATACTTGTCACCAAATTTAGGTAAAAATCAATTAAAGTGGAAATATATTTTTAAATTCCACCCCAAGATGACAAATACTCCACTTTTAGATGTTTTTGATTCTTTATAGAAATACGGATTGATGAATAAATACCCATAATGGATTTTAAATAATCAATTAACCTATTTCGATATGACAAGTTTTCCACCTTTAAAAACGCAGATCACTGAAAAAAAATATCGAGTTTAGTCATAAGAACAAAATTTCTGCATTCTAGGGTGAGTGCGTGAAATTCTTTCCACTCTTAGATCAATGAATATATCAAAAAATGGTGTAGTAAAAAAAAGCCTTGCAACTTTATCCACAATATTATTTTTGTAAGTGATTTTTTTTCCACTCTTGCACTTAAATTCACTAACTTATCAACATTATAAATAATTGTTTTATATATATTTTAAATGATAATACATATATTTTATAATTAACAGTGAAAAACATTCCACCATAGTGACAAACACTCCACTTTTAAGTGACAAATATTCCACTTTACAGTGACAGATATTCCACTTTTAAGTGATCATCTTTCCACTTATAGAGGACAACTCTTCCACTTTAAGGTGACAAACCCTCCACCTTAAAGTTGATATGCTATTGTTTTTAAATAAAAAATATCAACTTAATTATTAATTAACTTAATTATTAATTACTATTAATTATTAAATAAGCTAGCTATATAAAACTTTAAATTTAAAATTGCTTTAGCGTTATACAAATGACTGTTTTAAATTTAAAAGGTGTAGTAACTTAGCCCAAAGTTATTTATATTAATAGTAATTGTAAATATAGAATGATTTGACAAGTATGTCTGCAAAAATTATTGCTGTTGCGAATCACAAGGGTGGTTGTGGTAAAACAACAACAGTTGTTCATTTAGCCTCTGAGCTAGCAAACTTAGGAAAAAAAGTGCTTGTAATCGATTTAGATCCTCAAGCAAATGCTAGCTTGCATATTGGTTTAAAACATCCAAGTGAAATTGGAGTAACAACCGCTGAGTTATTAGTAGGTGATGTCTCATTACTTACTGACGCTTTAGAAGAAGATACTAATTTTGATAATGTTTCACTAATTTATGGTTCTCTCAATTTAGGAAAAACTGAGGACCAATTAAAAGAAGATGCGCCAAGACCATCAGAAGAACTCACTACAAAATTAGAACTATTAAAAGATCTTTATGATTTTATTTTAATTGACTGCCCTCCAAGTTTAAAACTATTGACGAGTAATGCTTTAGCATCTTCAACACATGTAATTATCCCGATTGAATCTGGCTCACAATATGGTCTATATGGTGTTACAGACTTACTTAATCATTTAGAAAAAATAAAGCGAATCAATCCGGAGTTACAATTATTAGGTGCACTACTTATTAAGCACGATGAGAGACAAAATGTTTGTAAACTCATTCGTGATGAAGCATTTAAGCAAGTGGGCTATATTATGGAAACGACTATTCCACAAAGTACAAAAGTAAATCAAGCCGCAATTATGCAGCAGTCTTTACTTAAGCTAGACAAAAGTGGAAAGGTTCGAAAGGCTTTTGAAAGTTTAGCTAAAGAAGTTTTAGCTAAAGTTAACTGATTGAGAATTTTATGGCAACTGCAAAAGAACTTTTAGCTCAAAAGCTGAAACAAAATACTCAAAAGCATCAATTAGCTCAAAAAGATAATATCAAGGAATTAAAGGAATTTAGACGAAATGTCCCCATTGAAGACATTTCACGGAGTCCTTATCAACCGCGTAGAAAATTTGATGAGCAGGAAATCAAAGAACTGGCTGAATCGATCGATGAAGTTGGTTTGTTGCAACCCATCACTGTTCGTAAACTTGAAAATTTAAAATTTGAACTGATTGCAGGTGAACGTCGATTACGTGCGCATGAAATTCTAAAAAAATCGACCATTGAAGCAATTATTATTGATGCAAATAATGAAGAAGCTTCACTACTTACACTAGCTGAAAATTTAAAACGCCAGGATTTAACAGACTTCGAAATCTATATTGGTCTAGTAGGCTTAGATGAAAATTTAAAGAAAAATAAACAACGTTTAGCGAAGTCTTTAGGCTTAAATCGCGAAGACATGTATAAATATTTATCTTTTGAAAAGTTGCCTAAAGCCATCTTGAATGATTTGGTAAATGAGCCCCAGTTATTAGGTCGAACTGCTGCAACAGCTTTTAAAAAATTTCTTGCAGATCACGACGAAATAAAACAACGTGCTGAAAAAGCCTTGTTAACTGTTTGGACAAAAGTAAAGAATGGCCAACTTGAGCAAACTAAGGCTGTTGCACAAGCTACGAAATATCTAGTTCAAGATAATAATGACTCTCCATCAACATCGCTTGTAAAAAAAATTGAATATGCTGGGAAAGTTGCTGGAAATATTAAATTTAATGATAAGTTATTAAAGGTTTCTTTAAAAATTTCTCATTTTGATGATGCTAGTTTGGAAAAATTAGAAAATCTATTGAAAGAGTTGGTAGAGAAAAATCAAGAAGTGTAGCAACTTGCTACACTTCTTTTCTTTAAAATATGTCTGATAGTATAATCTTGGTGATACCTAGTAATAAAATTAATGTTAATTAAAAACAATTTTTTTATAATATATATTTATAAAAGTTAGATGCTGTTGACATTTGTTGTATAAAAAATAGTGAGAAAGTAAAATTCAATCGACAAACCACATTCCTTCTTGTTATGTATTACAACAATGCTGGCGCATAATCAATGGTCTAAGTCTTTAAATTATTATCAAATGATGCAAATCTAGAATAGGTTTCTATTGATGCATCTCGTATGCGAGTGCATCAACATACGACCGGAGTGAAAGACCAAGCTATTTCTAATAACGTTGGTGGAAATAGTTCTAAAATCCATTTAGTTGTGGATGCGGATGGAAATCCTACTGAATTTATTATTAATGATACCAAGACCCATGATTTGAAAGTGCATCTGATTTGTTTGATGTTTTGGATTTAAGTGAAAAGCCCATTACTCGCTTCTAGCTTAACCTTAGATAAAAGCGGATTAAGCAAAAGCTATGATGTTCGTCCCTTCATCATGCAGAGCAATGAAACCGACTACGAC
Source organism: Acinetobacter sp. YH12218 (assembly GCF_013417925.1). NCBI lineage: Bacteria > Pseudomonadati > Pseudomonadota > Gammaproteobacteria > Moraxellales > Moraxellaceae > Acinetobacter > Acinetobacter sp. YH12218. The sequence goes on along the minus strand of NZ_VPDB01000101.1, from coordinate 774 downwards.
TTTATTAAACGACTTTTAGCTTCTGAAGGTGTAACTACACTGATTGATGAAGCACAGCATCAAGTATGGAGTTCATCTGAACAGATCAAACCACAAAAGCTACGCTTAATTGATGATAATGCCCAATTTCAAGCATTAGATCGTCGCAATATTCGTTTTCATCGAAGTAGTGCTACAGAATGACAAGACATTATCACAGCATTCACAGGATTGCGTTCTCTACAACTAACTGCGGTACACCTTCAAAGATGGCAAGCAGATGCTTTAGCACAAGAAGAAGGTGCAGGCTCGGTACTCACAAAACATCAGCATTCAGATAATCAAGATGTAGTAAGTTTAGGCTTAGAACAAGCCTTTCACATCAGTCCTGCATGGATACAAGACCTCAAAGGTGAAGATGGTGCAACTCAGTCTGGCAACAAACAAATTGAAAAACTGAATGAAAATTTAAGCAAATACTTCAATTCGCAAGCCAAGTACTTTAGTGCGACTTCAACAGTACGTGATGCACATGTCGGGTATTGGTTTAAGTTCAAAGAACATCCTAAAATTGATCAACATGAAGGTTCCGATCAAGAGTTTCTAATCACAGCAAAGACCTTTTATAACCAAAATAATTTGCCTTGTTAGCGGCAGTGTAAAAATGCCCCCCTAATGGCATTTAAAAACTGACCCCCTTGGTTAATATAGCGGTCATTTTGGACTGCTCAACATGTTAACTTTGGAGCAAGCAGTGACAATCCAAATACTTCATCAACAAGGTAAATCTATTAA
>NZ_VPDB01000100.1:0-7894 GCF_013417925.1 Acinetobacter sp. YH12218 | reverse complement strand
TGTTCCACTTTAGATATTTGTTTAAGATGAGATGTAACTCATTGAAATGTGTCATCATATTCGTCGTCAGAAAACAAGTATTATGCCATTATTTCAATGAGTTATCTTTTTTTGTCGTGTACAAAGGGCATTTTTATATTTTGTACATTTGGGACAGATGTGAATAAACATCTAAGTAATATCAAAATGGATGACATGATAAAAAACAAAAAAGGACGCTAGGCGTCCTTTTTTGCAGATATTAAAACTTAGAGCTTAAATTTAAGTGCTATTGGTCTTAAATACTTTCTTTATAGATACGATCTGCTTCTTCAAATTTTTCAGTGACTTCGGCAGATGGTGCTTTGCCCATTAAGCTCACAATGATGATTGCAAGTAGTGAGCAGATGAAGCCCGGAATAATTTCATAAACGCCTGTGTCGCCCCAGAGGTTTTTCCATAGAATAACCATAACAGCACCAACCACCATACCTGCTAAAGCACCATTGAGTGTCATGCGTTTCCAGAACAATGACATGATAATCAGTGGGCCAAATGCAGCACCAAAGCCTGCCCATGCATATGCGACGAGACCAAGGACTTTAGAGTCAGGATTACCCGCCATATAGATCGCAAGCAACGCAATCATTAACACCATAATACGGCCGACCCAAACCAATTCTTTTTGTGAAGCATTTTTGCGTAAGAATGATTTATAAAAGTCTTCAGTTAATGTACTTGAGCAGACTAAAAGCTGACAGCTTAAGGTACTCATGATCGCAGCTAAAATCGCAGCCAATACGATACCTGCAACCCATGGGTTAAATAGAATTTTAGTCAATTCCATAAAGACCGTTTCAGGGTTTGCTGTAACGATACCTGCTAGTTCTGGATGCTGTTGGAAATAAGCAATACCGAAGAAGCCTGCTGCAACTGCGCCACCGAGGCAGAGTGTCATCCATGTCATACCAATACGGCGTGCATTGGGAATCGATTTAACAGAATCAGCTGCCATGAAGCGCACTAAAATATGCGGTTGACCAAAATAGCCTAAGCCCCATGCCAATAAAGACATGATTGCGACAAAACTTAAGTCAGCAAATACATTCATCGCTTGAGGGCGTGCCGCTTCTAGTGCCAGAGTGAACTGGCTTAAATCAGAGAATGACAACATGACCACGATAGGGGTAAGTAGCAAGGCAAAAATCATAAAGCCCGCTTGAATGGTATCGGTCCAACTGACAGCAAGGAAGCCACCAATAAACACATAGCTCACCGTTGCAATGGCACTGATCCAAAGCGCAGTGCTATACGACATACCAAACATACTTTCAAATAATCGAGCGCCTGCAACCATGCCTGAAGCACAGTAAATTGCGAAGAAAATCAAAATAATCACAGCAGACACGATACGTAAGATTTTCTTTTGATCGTTAAAACGATTTGAGAAATAGTCAGGTAGGGTCAAGGCATTATTTTGAACTTCGGTATGTACACGGAGACGACCTGCCACAAGTAGCCAGTTGAGCCAAGCACCGATGATCAGACCAATTGCAATCCACATTTCAGATAAACCTGAAAGGTAAATCGCCCCCGGAAGACCCATGAGCAACCAACCACTCATATCCGATGCACCTGCAGAAAGGGCAGTGACAAAGCTCCCTAATCGGCGGCCACCTAAAATGTAGTCAGAAAAGTTACTGGTCGCACGGTATGCAAGTAAACCGATCACGACCATGGCGACAATATAAAAGAGAAAGGTAATTAGGGTGGGATTCAGGGAGCTCATACGGTATCCGCTTTGGCGTTGGACAATTGCGTTTAATTAGGGGACTCAATGGGATTTGCCTAAGCCAAGTAGGTGAAATCGAACGATAAGTCCTAAAACGTCAAAAAAATAACGTGAAATTTAAACATAAATTCACAAACTTTGCCTTCTTTTTTGTTTTGGGCATAAAAATGGGCCGTATGTCACGACCCATTTTTATTAATGTGAAGATTTAGTTATTACGTCCCATCACACCACGAATGGTGTTGAGTACATCCGCAGGTAATACCACAGTTTTGGCATTATTAGATTTAGCCATATCTTGCATGGCTTTAACGTATTGTTCACCCAGTAAGTACGCAACTGGAATTTCTTTATCGCCGACGGCTGAACTCACCATTTCAATTGCACGCTGTGAAGATTCTGCCAGTACCACTTGAGCTTCTGCATCCCGACGAGAAGCTTCTAAACGACCATCCGCTTCCAAAATAGCCGCTTGTTTTTCACCGTCTGCCTTGGTCACTGTCGCACGACGTTGACGTTCAGCGGCAGCTTGCTCTTCCATTGCCGCTTGCATGGTATGAGAAGGTTTAATATCTTGAATTTCTACAGTTTTAAGCGTAATACCCCAGTCAGAGATATCGTCAGAAATAGCAGCTTTAAGTTTAGCCTTAATATGATCACGCGATGACAGTGCATCATCGAGGTCCATTTCACCGACAATTGAACGTAAAGAGGTTTGAACTAAGTTTTGAATCGCCCATGTGTAGTTTTCAATACCGTAAACTGCTTTTTCAGGTGTGGTTAAATTGATATAAGCCACAGCATTCATCAGCAGTACCGCGTTGTCACGTGTGATCACTTCCTGAGAGGGGATATCTAACACGATATCTTTGGTTGTGACTTTATACGCCACTTCATCGACATACGGAATCACAAAGTTCAGTCCCGGATTGAGCGTGGTATGGTATTTACCTAAACGCTGAACAATCCATTTATAACCTTGGGGAACAATACGAACACCTTTAAAAATGGTGACGGCTACAAAAACTAAGAGCGCTAAAAAAACAATAGAAACACCAGACATGTCATTTCTCACTTATTTATGGATTGTCAGCGGGGTGGTTGCTGCTGTGCAGTTGGACGACTAAATCATTGCCTAAAATATCGGTCACGCGAATGCGATCACCGACTTGAAGTGCATCTTGGGTACGGCAATGCCATTCGTCTGAACCTAAAACAGGCATCGGGAAGCGAACTTTAACGCTGCCATGATTGAGCTGGGTTTGAATCACCATACCCACTTGGCCAATCGTCGCTTCACGGGACAGACCAGCTTTGGTTTTATCAATGGATAAAGGCTTAATAAATTTGAACCACAAAAATGTGCAGAGCACGGCAAAAATAATCCAAACCACAATTTGCACATTAAAGTCCATGGATGGAAAGATCCAATATAAGATCCCAACCAAAATTGCGGAAACGCCAAACCAGAGCGCAGCAAAAGACGGCAAAATCAGTTCAAAAAGCATCAAAGCGACGCCCAATACAAACCAGTGCCAAGGTTCTAAAATAAATTCCATACATCTACTCTTATATAAGGGTGAATTGATATAGATGAACCAGTATCTATATCAATGTAGCAGATGTATAACTCAATGAATATAAAAAAAATCGTTGAATTATATTTTCGCTTTTGGTGCTGGTTTAAAGGCCGCAGGAGACTGTTTAAAGTTATCGATCGCCTTAATAATGCTATTCACTTTGAGCTGTGCGGCTTTTTCACCTTCTAAAATCGTTGCATTGCTCGACTTTAAATCGAGTGTACCAATATGTCCTACTTTAGGTTGAATCACGAAATTGGCATTTTTCAGTTCTTCATTAATACTTTGTTGTCCCATGATGTTAATGGTTTGATCGAGTAAACCAAACATGCTTACGGCTTTGCTACCGTCAGGACGCGCAGAGATATCAACTGCAATCACAATATCTGCTCCCATATCACGTGCGGTTTTCACCGGAATCGGGCTGACTAAGCCACCATCGATATATTTCACCCCTGCAATGGTCGCAGGTACAAATACATTCGGAATACTGCACGATGCACGTACCGCTTGGCCTGCATTACCACGATTAAATTCAGTTTTACTGCCATTATCCAAACGGGTGGCTACAGCAGCAAAGCGTTTTGGAAATTGTTCAATCGATTTATTGCCGACGTTTTTATTAACAAAGTCTTGCAGTTTTTGCCCTTGAATAATGCCTTGGCTATTTAAGGTTAAGTCACGAATATCGGACTCTTTAAAGTTCAGGGCCAATTGCTGCATTTGATAAGGTGTTTTACCGCTGGCGTACAAGCTACCGACAAAACTACCCGCACTGGTCCCAGTCACAATTTTAGGTTTAATACCGTGCGATTCGAGCACTTTAAGCACACCAATATGAGCAAAACCTTTGGCACCGCCGCCACCGAGCGCAATCGCGATCACCGGTTCACGTGCTTTGGCAGGTGTAGGTGTCGTGGTTGCAGGCGTTTTGGTTGCGGAATCACAGCCAGCGAGTGCTAATACGAAGAGGCTAGGAATCAGGTAATGCAAAAGTTTCATGGGTGAAATCTGATGGTTAAATATACAAAGTGCACATCACATCAAAAAAATAGCCATTTGACTAGGGCTTTTTCCAGTGCTTTTGTAACGGCAAGGCCAACCATTCGGGATTTTTCGGGGAAAATTTCCCGTCATATATCTTCAAAATTTTTTCGAGATCAGTTTCAAAATCTCCACTCGGTTCAAAAACACCCAAGCAATGAATGGTTTTCTTTGCATAATCAAAGCTAAACATCACGATAGGAATCTGTGTTTCATAGGCAATATAGTAAAAACCACTCCTGATTTTATCGGCTTTTTTTCGTGTTCCCTCAGGTGCCATTCCAATCCAAATTTGATCTGTCGCTTGGACAATCTCAGCAATTTCACGTGTCAGTCCATGTGGATTTTCACGCTGTACTGGGATCACGCCGACCCAATCCAAAAGTGGTTTTAAGGGAGTATCAAAAAGGGTGTTTTTACCAAAAATGGTTATTTTTATCCCGATCCCAAGCAAGGCGAGAAAACCATGCCATGCATCTATATTAGAAGTATGCGGAGAAATGATCGCTACAGCTTTGGCAAGGTTGGGAAATTCGCCGTCAAATTTCCATCCTTGTGCCAAAAAAAGTTTTTTAAAAATTGCGCGGCTCAGGGTGGAACCACGTGATGGGACTTGATCGGGCAAAACCGGAAATAATTGAGTCTTTTGATTCATTGCATATTCTTATATAGGTGAAATCCATTTTCGATGCGATGCACATTTAAAAGTATGGCATCAGCATTGACCTTATCTTAGGTCGATGATTTTTTTAGATCATTGGCAAAATAGCCGTATTTTGACTACTCTAAATGTAACTTCAGCGCATTCAACATTTAGGAACTTATGATCCAGCTTCGTCAGCTCTATCTTTTACTGTTTTCCTTATATTGGGCGCAAGGGTTACCTGTCGGTTTTATGACGCATGCTTTACCAGTGATTTTAAGAGCGCAAGGTGTATCTTTGGCACATATTGGTGGCTTTGGATTACTCATGCTGCCATGGTCGATCAAAGTTTTTTGGGCACCGTGGATTGATCGACATGGTTCAAGGTCCAAAGGGCACTATCGGAGTTGGATTATTCCAATGCAGTTGTTGTCCGTGGTGGTCTTGGTCTTCCTGTCTTTTTTGCCGATCCAAAGCTTGAATGAACCAATGTATTTGCTGCTGTTTTTTGTGGCTTTACTCAGTATGAATTTGGTCGGTGCAACTCAAGATGTTGCAACGGATGGATTGGCTGTCAATATTTTAAAAACTGACCAACAGCACTGGGGCAATACCTTTCAGGTGATTGGTTCAAGACTCGGCTTTATTGTCGGTGGTGGCGCTGTACTTTGGGCCTTGGATTGGTTGGATTGGCAAGCCACCTTTCTGTTTTTAGCGGCATTGGTGTTCATCAATACGATTCCTATTTTTCTGTATCGAGAACCTTCAAAGCCACCAATCAACATAAAATCTAGTCCAGAGAATGATAACAACCATAAACATACTTCAGGCTTGTTCTACGCCATTCGCCAGTATCTGACTTATTTTACTCAAACTAAAACTCTCACACTGTGGCTGATGATCTTATTGAGTTTTAAGCTTGCAGATGGTCTAGCAGGTCCTTTACTTAAGCCACTGATGGTCGATTTAGGATTGAGTTTTAGTCAAATTGGTCTGTATGTCACCATGCTAGGTGCAGTGGCTGCTTTAATTGGGGCGGGGCTTGCTGGTCTTAGCTTGAAGTATATTTCTCGGGCGCAAGCCTTGGTTTTCTATTCGGTATTGAAAATATTCAGTTTATTGGCCTATGCATGGCTGGCTTTGCAGTTCGAGGCAAAACGGCCCGTCCATGAATGGCTGATCTATGGGATCAATGCTGCCGAAGACATGATTTCAGCCATGCTGCTCGTGATCATGCTGACTTTGGTGATGCAATATAGTCGTAAAGCATTTGCAGCAACGGACTTTACATTTCAGGTTGCCATTATGGCTACGGTGAGTGGGGGGCTGTATAGCATCAGTGGCATAGTGGCCGATCAGTTGGGTTATAGCACTTATTTATTTTGGATCACAGGTTTGGCTGCATTGAGCTTAGTCCCGATTCTATTTTGGGGAAAAGCATCAAAAAATGACCAAAATCACTTCTAAATCATGATTTTGGTTGTTTTTTATCAGCTAAAGCACTAAAAGAGCAATGCAAATATTATTTTAATAATTTTGTAATATGTTTCGCGTGTGTAATATCTGTTACAAAATAATTTAAGGAAAATTTTTGATGAAAACTAAGTTAGCAGCGGCTATCGCATTGAGCCTTTTGGCTGGGTCAACCTTTGCAGCACCAACATTCTACGGTGAAATTGATGCGTCTGTTGATTATTTACCTGAAGATAATAAAACGGGTGTTTCAGACAAAGATGTTGTTGAAATCAGTTCAAACAGTTCTTTCTTGGGTTTAAAGGGCGATGAAAAACTGACTGACCGTTTAAGCGCAGTTTATGCAATTGAATGGGCATTTAACTCAGACGGCGAAGGCGATGACTGGTCTAAGCGTAACCGCTTCGTTGGTTTGAAAGATGCGAAACTTGGTACATTGAAAGTCGGTGCACATGATACACCATTAAAACAATTGTCTAGTCCGGTTGATACATTCAACAACTACGTGGGTAACCGTGCTGATGTTACAGGCATCATGACGGGTGAAAACCGTGTAGATAACGTTGTTGTCTATGAATCACCAGCTTTTAAAATTGCTGAAGGTGCAATTAAAGTTAATGCATTGCTTGCAACAGGTGAGTCTTCAGGAATCAAGAGTGATAAAGGTGTAGTAAAAACTGCAGGTCGTGGTCTTGGCGATGCTTGGTCGGCGTCTGTTGTCTATGACAGCCCTGTTGTTGTTGCAGGTTTAGCCTATGACAAAGCCATTCCATCGAACTTTGGTGGTGTAGGGATCTTAAATGCAAGCGCGCCTGAGGTGCATCCTGCATTAGATAAAGATGGAAAAGTAACTTCAGTATTTGCTGCAGCAAATACCGTTCGTGCGATTGGTCGTGTAAATCTTGAGGGTGGTTTGGCACTCAAAGCACTGTATCAAACATCAGAGGTTGAGGCTGCTAAAGGTAATGATGTTGCAGCAGCAAATATTGATGATGCTCAAGGTTGGTTAGTCGGCGCAGAATACAATCTACCTTCTGCAAAAGCTTGGACAGTAAAAGCACAATATAGTCAAAATACCACGACTTATAAAGCAGGTGAGGATTACGAAGCTCAGCAATTCATTGCAGGTGCGGATTATGCATTTAGCAAACAAGTGAAAGCTTATGGTTATGCAGGTTACTTAGCACTTGAAAAAGGTTCGAATGAAAGTGAACAACCTGTTCTAGGTACAGGTCTAGAATTTAAATTCTAAAACTTTTAGGACTTACGCACTATCATTTATAGATTCTCTGTGGTAGCAGATGATTTTTATCGAGAATAAAGTCATCAATGAAGTTTTTGATAATTGGTCTAAATAATTTCTTCTGCCAACGATATATATTT
>NZ_VPDB01000099.1:0-8128 GCF_013417925.1 Acinetobacter sp. YH12218 | reverse complement strand
ACCGACAGGGGCAAATATCACTCAAGGTTCGGCACAAATCAGCCAAAATAATAATAGCCTAAATATCAACCAAAACAGCCAAAACCTCTCTACCAACTGGAACAGCTTTAACATTGGTAAAGATGCCGCAGTGAATTTTAACCAACCGAATCAATCTTCGATTGCGGTCAATCGGGTGCTGGACAATAACGCCAGTCAAATCATGGGTAAACTGAATGCCAACGGACAGCTATTTTTACTCAATCCAAACGGGGTGATTTTCTCCAAAACTGCTCAGGTCAATGTCGGTGGTATTGTTGCTTCAAGTTTAAATCTATCCGACAGCGATATTGCACAGGGCAAATTCACCCTTAAAAATAATGGTACTGCTGGCAATGTGGAAAATTACGGTTCAATCATTGCCCATGGCGGTGTGGTGGCGTTGATTGCCCCAACGGTCAAAAATCACGGCACGATTCAAGCCAATAATGGTGTGGTGCATTTAACCGCAGCCGATCAAGTGACTTTACAGCTGCAAGATGGCAGTTTAGTCGAATATCAAATCGACATGGGTACGTTACAGGGTTTGGTGGAAAATGGTGGAGCGATTCAAGCCGATAATGGTGCTGTTTATCTGACTGCCCAAGCCAAAAATAGCCTAAGCCAAGCGGTGGTGAATCATACAGGGATTATCGAAGCCAACCGTTTAAGCAAAAACGCCAAAGGTGAAATTATCCTACTGGCTGATATGCAGCACGGCACAACTACCGTGAGTGGAACGCTGAAAGCCGAAGGGAAGAACGGACAAGATGGCGGCTTTATCGAAACCTCTGCCGCCAATGTACAGATTCAAGACAGTACAAAAGTCTCGACACTTTCGGATAGTGGTAAAACAGGTGAATGGTTGATTGACCCCTTTAATGTAACGATTTCTAACCAAGCACAAGCTGGCAATAATAATGTAGCCAACACATTCACCCCAAGCCAAAATGACAGCATTATCAATGTAGGTACATTAAACAGTGCTTTAGCGAGTAATAATATTACCGTAACCACCGCAGGGGCAGGCACACAGGCAGGCAATATCAATGTCAACGCCGATGTAACGTGGTCTGCCAATACAGCACTGACACTACGTGCGGATAACGACATTCATATCAATGCCAATATCACAGCGACAGGCAATACTGGCAAATTAAACCTACAATATGGGCAAACCACCAGCAATAGCAACGCCAGCTATTACCTAAACAATGGTGCAAAAGTAAATCTAAAAGCAGGGCAAAACTTTAGTACTCAAAAAGGTGCAAACGCACCGATAAATTATACTGTGATTACCGACTTAGGTGCAGCAGGTTCGACCACAGGTACAGATTTACAAGGGATTAATGGCGGCTTAACTGGCAACTATGTCTTGGGTGCGGATATAAATGCAGCGGCAACATCGGGTTGGAATGCTGGGCAAGGCTTTAGTCCGATTGGTAATAATTCAAATAGATTTACAGGGAAATTCGATGGCTTAAATCATACGATTTCGAATCTATATATTAACCGACCATCACAGAGTTATATTGGCTTATTTGGTGCTACCAGTGCTGCAAATATTCAAAATGTCGGGGTAATGGGTGGTTCGATAACAGGAAGTGGAGCTGTCGGTGGTTTGGTGGGGGGGAATGATAATAACGCTACGATTCGCTCTAGTTATTCGACTGCCCAAGTGACAAGTAAGACATCTTTTGCTGGCGGTCTAACAGGTGTGAACGAGCATGGTGCTCGTATCGAAAATAGCTATGCCACAGGTGATGTTACTGCACAAGGTGCAAATAGTTGGGCAGGTGGTTTATCGGGTAATAATTTTGGTAATTCTACGATATTAAATAGCTATGCCACAGGTAAGGTGACAGGTGTTGATAGTGCGGGTGGGCTTTCAGGTAATAATAATAGTTCTACAGTAGAAAACAGCTATGCAACAGGTCAAGTGAGCATTAGTACTGGAACTCGGCAAGGTGGGCTAGTTGGTTGGACTGGTGGGACGATTAACAATAGCTATTGGAATAAAGACACCACAGGTCAAAGTGCTGCGGTGGGCAACGCAACGGGTACACTGACGCATGTGCAAGGCTTAACCACTGTTCAAATGTTTGACAAAGCCAACTTTGCAGGTTTTGATTTTAACACTGTTTGGAACAATGCCGATAACCAAACCACACCGTATTTTAAAAACCATGTTGGTTTAAATAGCGTCTTTAATAAAAATGATAGCACTAATGCACTATATAATGTCATTCAAAACATTCATCACTTGCAAGGTGTAAATAACAACCTTGGCGGTAAATATGTATTAGGTAATCATATTGAAGCTGTAGATACAGTAAATTGGAATGCTGGGCAAGGTTTTAACCCGATTGGTAACTCTTTAAATAGATTTACAGGGAAATTCGATGGTTTAAATCACACCATTTCGAATCTATATATTAATCGTCCATCACAGAATTATATTGGCTTATTTGGTATGACTAATGCCGCAAGTATTCAAAATGTGGGGGTAATGGGTGGCTCGATTATAGGAAATGAGGCTGTCGGTGGCTTGGTGGGGGAGAATTATAACAACGCTACAATTCGCTCTAGTTATTCGACTGCCCAAGTGATAGCAAAGTCTTTTGCTGGCGGTCTAACAGGTGTGAACCAGTCTGGTTCTCGTATCGAAAATAGCTATGCCACAGGTGATGTCACGGCACAAGGTACATATAGTCAGGGAGGAGGTACATATAGTCAGGCAGGTGGCTTATCGGGAAATAATTATGGTAATTCTACGATATTAAATAGCTATGCCACAGGTAAGGTGACAGGTGTTGATATTGCAGGTGGGCTTTTAGGTAATAATAATAGTTCTACAGTAGAAAACAGCTATGCAACAGGTCAAGTGAGTATTAGTACAGGAACTCGGCAAGGTGGGCTAGTCGGTCGGGTTGGTGGGACGATTAAGAATAGCTACTATGACAAAACCAGTACAGGTCAAGCCAATGCAGTAGGAGATGGTACAGGTACAGTCACTGCGACAGACATCACCATTGCCAACCGTTATAGCCGCAATGGCTATAGCAATCTTGGGACATGGTCGCTATTGGCAGGGACAACCAATGTCTATGTCGCCAAAGATGCAAGCAATCAAAATCAATGGGTAATGATAGAGGGGCAAACCCGACCATTTTTATGGAGCGAATATAGTACCAACATTAACAACCTGCACCAGTTGCAGCTCATGGCGGTGGATTTAACTAAAAATTACACAGTACATCATAATATAGATGCCACAGCGACCAATGGTGTAAATACCAGTGATATGTGGAGTACGGCAGGCTTTGACCCGATTGGTATTTCTTCAAATAGATTTACAGGGAAATTCGATGGTTTAAATCATACGATTTCCAATTTAAATATTAACCGTCCACTCCAAGAGTTTGTCGGCTTATTTGGTGCAACCAACAATGCAACCATTCAAAATATCGGCTTAATACAGGCAAATATTAAAGGCTATAATAGAGTTGGTGCACTTATAGGCTGGGCAAATTCTACAAACACGAGTAATGCGTTTAGTACAGGTCAAGTGAAAGGTTATCAGAGCGTTGGTGGTTTAGTTGGAGTTAATCATAATCAGTCAAATATTCTATCGAGCTATTCCAATGCCCAAGTTACAGCGACAGACAATTTTGCAGGTGGACTGTCAGGAGGCAATCAATTCGACTCTCGGATTGAAAACAGCTATGCAACTGGGGCAGTCCAAGCACAAAGTTCTAATAGTCAAGCAGGTGGTTTATCGGGAAATAATTCTAGTAACTCGGTAATTAAAAACAGCTATGCCACAGGAGCAGTGTCAGGTATAGATGCTGTGGGTGGGCTGCTAGGTAATAATAATTCAAGCACTGTAGAAAACAGTTATGCTACGGGTCAAGTAAGCATTAGTACAGGAACTCAGCAAGGTGGGCTAGTCGGTCGGACTGGTGGAACAATCAAAAATAGTTATTGGAATAAGGATACCACAGGACAAGGTGCTGCAGTGGGCAACGCAACGGGTACACTGACGCAAGTGCAAGGCTTAACCACCGCTCAAATGAAACAAGGGGCGAGTTTTGTCGGTTTCAATATAGATGGGCAAGGCGGTACAGGCAAAGTCTGGCGTATCTATGAGGGCAATACTGCACCGTTATTACGCTCATTCTTAACACAAGCAACACTAGGCACAGTCGCCAATCAAAGTAAAACCTATAATGGTCAAATGCAGAGTGTAGATTTAAGTGGTGTATCGCTGGCAGGTTTGGATAGTAGTAAAATCTTTGCAGGACAAAGCAGCTCTAAAAATGTTGGAACGTATAATAATGTCGGTTATTATTCCAATCAACAGGGTTATGATTTTATCGGTGGAAATGCGAGTTTAACCATCAATAAAGCCGACCTTGCAATTACAGGCTTGAGTGCAGGCAATAAAGTCTATAATGGCAATACGCTAGCAGATTTGTTCGGTACTGCCTCGGTTTCGCCATTGGGCAGTGATGCGGTGGTTTTAAGTGGAACAGGGATAGCAAACTTTGCCAATAAAAATGTGGGTACGAACAAAGCAGTGACAGTGACAGGTTTCACGCTAAGCGGAGCAGATGCAGGCAATTATAATCTGGTACAGCCGACAGGCTTAAAGGCGAATATTACCCCAGCCACTTTAAACGCAACATTGACAGCGCAGAACAAGATTTACGATGGTAATAACTCGGCAAGCGTAAGCTATGGCGATGACCGTATCGGTCAGGATGCTTTAACCATCACGGGAACAGCGACGTTTAATGATAAAAATGCAGCGACGGGTAAAACCGTAACGGCTAATAATCTTGCATTAACTGGAACAGATGCAGGTAACTATGAGCTTGCATCGACAACAGCGACCACACAAGCGAATATAGATAAAGCGACTTTAACTGCAACGTTAAATGCCCAGAACAAGATTTACGATGGTAATAACTCGGCAAGCGTGAGCTATGGCGATGACCGTATTGGTCAGGATGTTTTAGTTGTCAGTGGAACAGCGACATTTAGTGATAAAAACGCAGGTAATGGTAAAACTGTAACGGCTAATAATCTTGCATTAACTGGAACAGATGCAGGTAACTATGAGCTTGCATCGACAACAGCGACCACACAAGCGAATATAGATAAAGCGACTTTAACTGCAACGTTAAATGCCCAGAACAAGATTTACGATGGTAATAACTCGGCAAGCGTGAGCTATGGCGATGACCGTATTGGTCAGGATGTTTTAGTTGTCAGTGGAACAGCGACATTTAGTGATAAAAACGCAGGTAATGGTAAAACTGTAACGGCTAATAATCTTGCATTAACTGGAACAGATGCAGGCAACTATGAGCTTGCATCGACAACAGCGACCACCCAAGCAGATATAGATAAAGCGACTTTAACAGCTACCATCACCGCCCAGAACAAGATTTATGACGGTAATAACTCGGCAAGCGTAAGCTATGGCGATGACCGTATTGGTCAGGATGTTTTAGTTGTCAGTGGAACAGCGACGTTTAATGATAAAAATGCAGCGACGGGTAAAACCGTAACGGCTAATAATCTTGCATTAACTGGAACAGATGCAGGCAACTATGAGCTTGCATCGACAACAGCGACCACCCAAGCAGATATAGATAAAGCGACTTTAACCGCTACCATCACCGCCCAGAACAAGATTTATGACGGTAATAACTCGGCAAGCGTAAGCTATGGCGACGACCGAATCGGTCAGGATGTTTTAGTTGTCAGTGGCACAGCGACGTTTAGTGATAAAAACGCAGGTAATGGTAAAACTGTTACTGCCACTGGACTGACTTTAACAGGTGCAGATGCAGGTAACTATGTATTGGCATCAACCACAGTAACCGATACAGCGGATATTCATAAAGCCCAAGCAACCGTGATTGCCGATAGTAAAACCACTGTCTATAACGGACAAGACCAAACAGTCAATGGCTTTAGCGTGACAGGCCTGGTGAACGGTGAAGAACAATCGGTACTGACCCATGTCCGTGCAACTGTGACAGCCAAAGAAGTGGGTACTTATGCCAACAAAGCCACAGGAATGGATGGTAACTATGAGCTACGCTTTGTCGATGGTGTACTTGAGATTCAGGCAAGCCCTATCGAACCTAAACCACCAGTGCCGCAGCCTGAACCAGAACAGCCGAAGCCGCCAGTGCCACAGCCTGAGCCAGAACAGCCACCTGTCACGCCGAGCTATTATCCGACTTGGGCGAACCCATACCAGCGTGCAATTCGTACACAGCCACTACAACAACCAAAAACCTTTGACATCGTTGAAATCGAAATAGAAGGCAATGGTATCAATATGGATAACATTCAGACACTGGGGAACAACTAATCATGTATGCACTGCAAAAAACCATATTGGCAACAGCCATCAGCCTAACCAGCATCACCACATGGGCAGATGTTGTGCCCAATGCAGGACAATTACTGCAACAGCAGCAAATGATACCGTATCAACCGCAAAGCCCTGTACAGATTGAGTCCACAGCGAACCCAGCACAGACATTGGCAGGTGGTGAACAGGTACAGGTACAACATATTGCAATCACAGGCAATCAAAGCATTGCCACAGAAAAATTGCATTCCCTTGTTGTCGATAGTGAAGGTAAAAGTCTAACCTTGCATGAGCTACAACAACTGACCGCAAAGCTGACAGCGTATTATCAACAGCAGGGCTATCCCTATAGCCGTGCTTACTTGCCTGCCCAAAACCTAAGTCAAGGGGTGGTAACCATTGCTGTATTAGAAGCACGTTATGATGGCATCAGCTATAACAATCAAAGCCGTACTCGAAATGCATTGATCGATGCCACACTGCAACCATTACAAGCAGGTCAAGTCATCACATCACAAGCACTTGAACAACAAATTAAATTACTGAATCGTTTAGATGGTGTACAGAGTCGTAATATTTTAAGTGCAGGACAAAGCACAGGGACGAGTCAGCTGAATGTAGATATCGTACCAACCGCAGCAATGACCGGTTATGTTGGTTTAGACAATTACGGCAATGAATATACCCGAGAGGTTCGTTTCAATGCGGGCGCTGCTGTACATAATCCTTTTGGTCTTGGTGATAAGCTCAGTGTAGATGCCATGACATCAGGCAAAATGCATTATGGGCGTGTAGGCTATGAAGCAACAATCAATGGGATGGGGAGTCGGCTAGGGGCAAGTTACTCTGACTTAATTTATGAGCTTGGTAAAGAATACAAAGCCCTCGATGCCGAAGGTAAAGCCCAACAAGCCAGTATTTGGTTAAATCAACCAGTCCTCTTGAGTAATCGTAGTGAAGTGCTACTGAATGCACAATATGATTACAAACAGCTTGAAGATGATATAGGCGTTGCCAATGTTTATCGCCATCGTGATGTGCATGTCGGTCGGTTATCCGTCCAAGCTGCACAGTATGATAACTTTGCAGGAGGTGGCTTAAATCAATTGAATATCTCAAACGACTTTGGCCAAGTGAAATATCAAAATGCTGCAGCAAAAAAAGCGGATCAAGCGACTGCACAAACACAGGGTAGTTTTTATCGTGCTCATCTAAACCTATCACGATTACAAAATCTCGGTCTCTCTGCAACGCAGTTATATACAGGCATTCAAGCACAATATAGTCCTGATAATTTGGATAGCAGTGAACAGTTCAGTATGGGCGGGGCTTATACCGTTGCAGGTTATCAAAACAGCGTCTTAAGTGGCTCAAGTGGCTATTATGCTGTGGCAGAGCTCAGACAAGGTCTGTTGAATACAGCACAGCATCATTTGATGTTGAAAGTTTATGTAGACAGTGCAGAAGTGAAAAAACAAGCTCAGCGTTGGGCTGGTTTAACAGGAGATAATCGAGAGCGAATCAGCAGTGCAGGCTTAGGAATGGATTGGTCGGACAACAAGCGATTCCAAGTCCAAAGCAAGGTTGGCTTTCCGATCGGTGCAACACCGACCAGCATAGATAAAAAACATGATGCAGAAGGTTGGTTAAGTATGATGATGCGGTTCTAAAATAGATCAAAGTAGAGCTTGTCAATTAAACTGTGCAATTCTGATG
>NZ_VPDB01000098.1:0-8393 GCF_013417925.1 Acinetobacter sp. YH12218 | reverse complement strand
AATCCATGTTGCAAAGCGACTGAAGCAATTGAAACGTCCGGTGCTTTACAAGCCTGAACGATCTGCTGTTTAAATTCAGCACTGTATGTTCTTCGTTTTTTCGCAAGAGATGCGATGGATGTCTGATTATTTGTAGTCATAAATTTTAGTCCCCACTTGTTTCTAAGTGGGGACTAAATTAAGGCTTATAGGATGAATTCAGAAGGTGTGTTCAGCGGACGCTTACTATCAATATGCTTTTGTCGTCTACAGAGGGTGGAGTACGAATATCACTGATATTCGGGGCTGCTCAGCCACAGAGTTTAATCAGGCTTTGAGCAAAGCCAGTGACCATACGTAAAGAAAGACGGAATAGAGATTTGATCATTAAACAGCATTGAATCGCTGTATCGGAATAAGTTTGATTTCGTCCGTGCTTGCCTTGTGGTTGTGCATACCATTGGGTCTTAGGATCAAACCAGATTGAAATATTTCCTCGCTTGATTAAAGCTTGGTTATACGAGGACCAATTGGTTGTACGGTAAGTTTTAGGTGCAGGCTTCTTCATCTGGAAATTATATTGCTAAAGAAGCCCTCAAGAATAGCTTTGTGCAACAAAGCCTCTCTCAGGTAAAATGTAGTTCTTGGCTTTTCCAGTAAACTTTCAAAATGCTTGGGTAAATTACCTGCTGAATCCAATGAAGTGAATCTTAAAATATTCAGAATACTAATGGATGCAATATGAAAGCTGATTCCCAGAGGACTAACTTTTGCCCGTTAAGCCATATAGTCAAATCATTATAAAACCAATACAATGGTGCATAGAAAGAGCTTGTCAATATGAATAGAGCAAATGCATCAGAATTGCACAGTTTAATTGACAAGCTCTACTTTGATCTATTTTAGAACCGCATCATCATACTTAACCAACCTTCTGCATCATGTTTTTTATCTATGCTGGTCGGTGTTGCACCGATCGGAAAACCAACCTTGCTTTGGACTTGGAATCGCTTGTTGTCCGACCAATCCATTCCTAAGCCAGCACTGCTGATTCGCTCTCGATTATCTCCTGTTAAACCAGCCCAACGCTGGGCTTGTTTTTTCACTTCTGCACTGTCTACATAAACCTTCAACATCAAATGATGCTGCGCTGTATTTAACAGACCTTGTCTGAGTTCTGCCACAGCATAATAGCCACTTGAGCCGCTTAAGACGCTGTTTTGATAACCTGCAACGGTATAAGCCCCGCCCATACTGAACTGTTCACTGCTATCCAAATTATCAGGACTATATTGTGCTTGAATGCCTGTATATAACTGCGTTGCAGGGAGACCGAGATTTTGTAATCGTGATAGGTTTAGATGAGCACGATAAAAACTACCCTGTGTTTGTGCAGTCGCTTGATCCGCTTTTTTTGCTGCAGCATTTTGATATTTCACTTGACCAAAGTCGTTTGAGATATTCAATTGATTTAAGCCACCTCCTGCAAAGTTATCATACTGTGCAGCTTGGACGGATAACCGACCGACATGCACATCACGATGGCGATAAACATTGGCAACACCTATATCATCTTCAAGCTGTTTGTAATCATATTGTGCATTCAGTAGCACTTCACTACGATTACTCAAGAGGACTGGTTGATTTAACCAAATACTGGCTTGTTGGGCTTTACCTTCGGCATCGAGGGCTTTGTATTCTTTACCAAGCTCATAAATTAAGTCAGAGTAACTTGCCCCTAGCCGACTCCCCATCCCATTGATTGTTGCTTCATAGCCTACACGCCCATAATGCATTTTGCCTGATGTCATGGCATCTACACTGAGCTTATCACCAAGACCAAAAGGATTATGTACAGCAGCACCTGCATTGAAACGAACTTCTCGGGTATATTCATTGCCGTAATTGTCTAAACCAACATAACCGGTCATTGTTGCGGTAGGTACGATATCTACATTCAGCTGACTCGTCCCTGTGCTTTGTCCTGCACTTAAAATATTACGACTCTGTACACCATCTAAACGATTCAGTAATTTAATTTGTTGTTCAAGTGCTTGTGATGTAATGACTTGACCTGCTTGTAATGGTTGCAATGTGGCATCGATCAATGCATTTCGAGTACGGCTTTGATTGTTATAGCTGATGCCATCATAACGTGCTTCTAATACAGCAATGGTTACCACCCCTTGACTTAAGTTTTGGGCAGGCAAATAAGCACGGCTATAAGGATAACCCTGCTGTTGATAGTACTGTGTAATCTGTATGGCGAGTTGTTGTAGTTCGCCTAAAGTTAGGGTTTTACCTTCGTAATCGACCACCAGTGCATGCAATACTTCTCTGCTTAAGCTTTGATTACCAGTAATTTGAATTTTCTCAACGCGTATCTGCTCATCACTTGCCAAAGCTGGTGGTACAGTTGTCGCTGACTCTAACTCAATCGCTGCTTGGGGCTGATACGGTATCATTTGCTGCTGTTGTAATAACTGCCCAGCATTAGGAACAACATCTGCCCATACACTCAGACTAATACAAGACAACATGCTTGCGAGTACGGTTTTTTGCATGATTTGCATGATTAGTTGCTCCCCAATGTTTGAATATTATCCATGTTGATACCGTTACCTTCTATTTCGATTTCAACAATATCGAAGGCTTTAGGTTTTTGTTGTACAGGCTGCGTACGGATTGCACGCTGGTATGGGTTCGCCCAAGTCGGATAATAGCTCGGCGTGACAGGTGGCTGTTCTGGTTCAGGCTGTGGCACTGGCGGCTTCGGCTGTTCTGGTTCAGGCTGTGGTACTGGTGGCTTCGGCTGTTCTGGTTCAGGCTGCGGCACTGGTGGCTTCGGCTGTTCTGGTTCAGGCTGCGGCACTGGTGGTTTAGGTTCGATAGGGCTTGCCTGAATCTCAAGTACACCATCGACAAAGCGTAGCTCATAGTTACCATCCATTCCTGTGGCTTTGTTGGCATAAGTACCCACTTCTTTGGCTGTCACAGTTGCACGGACATGGGTCAGTACCGATTGATCTTCACCGTTCACCAGGCCTGTCACGCTAAAGCCATTGACTGTTTGGTCTTGTCCGTTATAGACAGTGGTTTTACTATCGGCAATCACGGTTGCTTGGGCTTTACTAATATCAGCAGTATCGGTTGCTGTAGTTGCAGCGAGAACATAGTTCCCTGCATCTGCTCCTGATAAAGTTAAGCCATTCGCTGTAACTGTTTTACCTATTGCTGCATTTTTATCGCTAAATGTCGCTGGATTGCCTGTAATGTTTAAAAAATCACCTGATACACGGTTATCACCATAAATTACTGCCGCTGAACTATTGCCATCATAGGTTTTGTTTTGCGCATTAATCGTTGCTGTTAAAGTCCGTGGGGTAATCGCAAAATCCGCCCCTGTATAGCTGATGTCATAGTTATTTGTGGCAAGTAGGTTTCCTTGATTAATCGCATAATTACCAACATTTTTCCCTACTGTACGCCCCAAAGCACCTGTTAATAAACTATTATCATCAGAGAATTTCCAGCCTGATACAGCATAACCCAATGTCGGGTCAGCATCGCCATAGACTTTATGTTGTCCTGCATCGGCAATAATGGTTAAAGTCGCTGGGGTAATTTCAAATTGCGGCGATGCTGCATCATAGGCAATGGTATAGTTGCCTCCTGCGGCAACTGTGCCTTTATTCATGGTATAAAGACCTACATTTTCACCGCTATCACGCCCCAAAGTACCTGTTAATAAACTATTATCATCAGATAATTTCCAGCCTGATACACCATAACCTAATGTCGGGTCGGTATCACCATAGACTTTATGTTGTCCTGCATCGGCGGTAATGGTTAATGTCGCTGGATTAATGGTTAAAGCTGTTGTATTCGCTGCATTTTGTGCAAAAACATAATTACCATGATTAGCAGTTAATCCACTACCATCTATCGCATAATTTCCAACATTGCTGGTGGTCGTCGCTGTGCTGTTAAAGCCTGCTGTACCTGTGGTGGCAGTTGCCAAATCTTCACCAGTGACAAAACCTGTCACACTACCTGTGAATAATGGATTGATTTCTCCATATTTACGGCTGGCTGCATTGGCAGTATAGGTTAATATTGCTGGGGTAATATTCGCCTTTAAAGTCGGCATCACCAGATTATAATTGCCTGCATCCGCACCAATTAAACCCATCGTCCCATTGAGCGTAACGGTAACATCTTTATTGTTGCCGACATTTTTATCTGCAACTGCACCAGTTCCAGTTCCTGCACCTGTATAAGTAAATACAATGTCATCAGAACCTACTGTTTGACTCCAATTAAGATTCGCAGTACCTGTGACTGTGATTGCAGTTGAGCCATCATACGCTCTATCTTGAGTAGTAAATCCTGTGACATAAACATCTTTCGGGGTAATCTCCAAAGTCCCACGACCACCAATCAAATCATAACCCTGTTGGTTAGAATGTAAACCTATATTATATGTACCAACATTTTTTGAGCTACTTTGTCCTGTAAATAGTTTATTACTATCCAGTCCAGTGGTATTAACACTGCTTAAATCCAGTGTTTGTATTTGCCCATTATAGGTTTTGCTTTGGTCGGCAATTGCACCAACATTGGCTTGGGTTAAGAATGAACGTAATAATGGTGCGGTATCGCCCTCATACATCCGCCAGACGGTATTTTTTCCACCTAAATAGCTATCTGCATCTATAAAGGCAAAGTTTGCTCCATTTTTCATTTGTGCAGTGGTTAAGCCTGTACCGCCTGCACTGCTTGCTTGCCCTGTGGTTTCTTTATTCCAATAGCCGTTGGTGACTGTTCCGCCATTACCACCACCAACCAAACCACCAAAATACGCACTTGAACCTGTCACCATTCCAGTCGCATAGCTGTTTTCAATCACAGCATCGTTACCGCCAGATAAACCACCAACATAAATAATACCAGACACTACTCCTGTGGCATAACTATTTTCGATACGTGCATTCATTTCATTTGCTCCCACAAGCCCGCCAGCAAACCCACTTGTCGTTGTGACTTGAGCATTGGAATAGCTAGACCTAATACTTGATTGATTCATATTCCACCCAACTAAACCACCAACTGACCAATCCCCTTTAACCTGCCCTGTACTAAAAGCATTTTCGGTATTGGTACTATTATCTGCATGACCAATTAAAGTACCAACCCTTTCTTTTCCTTGAATATTAGCATTCAGTAAACCAATATTTTTAATACTGGCATTTCTGGCATAACCAAATAAACCAATATAACTTTGTAATGGACGGTTAATATATAAATTATTTACGGTGTGACTTAATCCATCAAATTTCCCTGTAAATGGTGTTATAGCGTTACCAATCGGATTAAAACCTTGCGTACTCCACATATCACTGGCATTTGTACCCTTGGTTGCAGTCGCATCTATATTATTATTTAGCGTATAGTTTTTAGTTAAATCCACTGCCATGAGTTGGAGCTGATGGGCATTGCTAACATTGGTACTGTATTCACTCCATAAAAATGGTCGGGTTTGTCCCTCGATCATCACCCATTTTTCTACACCACCTTGTTTGGCAACATAGACATTGGTTGTCCCTGCCAATAGCGACCATGTCCCAAGATTGCTATAGCCATTGCGGCTATAACGGTTGGCAACAGTGATGTCTGTCGCAGTGACTGTACCTGTACCATCTCCTACTGCATTGGCTTGACCTGTACTGGTTTTGTCATAGTAGCTATTCTTAATCGTCCCACCAGTCCGACCGACTAGCCCACCTTGCTCAGTTCCTGTACTAATACTCACTTGACCTGTTGCATAGCTGTTTTCTACTGTAGAATTATAATTATCACCTAAAAGCCCACCTGCATTATCAACACCTGTCACCTTACCTGTGGCATAGCTATTTAATATTGTAGAATTATTATAATTATCTCCCGATAAACCACCTGCATAACTATTTGTACCTTGTGCCGTGACATCACCTGTGGCATAGCTATTTTCAATACGAGAACCAGACTCGTTCGCACCTGTTAGACCGCCAGCAAAAGATGTCTTACTTGTCACTTGGGCAGTCGAATAACTAGAGCGAATTGTAGCATTGTTATAATTTATCCCTAACAAGCCACCGACAGCTATATTTCCTGTAATCGATCCACCCATTATCCCCACATTTTGAATCGTTGCCCCATTGGTAGCACCAAATAAACCAATATAATTCTGTGATGGTCGGTTAATATATAGATTCGAAATGGTATGATTTAAACCATCAAATTTTCCTTTAAATTCATTCCCCCAAGTACCAATCGGACTAAAGCCTTGCCCAGCATTCCAGCCCGATGTTGTCGCTGCATTTATATCCGCACCCAGTACATAATTCCACAATAAATCCCCACTCATCCCTTGTAAGTCAGTCTCTGTCGTTGAACCTGCTGCACCTAAATCGGTAATCACGGTATAGTTTATCGGTGCGTTTGCACCTTTTTGGGTACTAAAGTTATTACCTGCTTTTAGATTTACTTTTGCACCATTGTTTAAATAATAGTTGGCGTTGATATTGCTGGTAGTTTGCCCATATTGTAGGTTTAATTTACCGTTATTATTGGTTGCAGTGATATTGGCATTGATATGGATGTCGTTATCGGCACGTAGTGTCAGTGCTGTATTGGCATTCCACGTTACATCAGCATTGACATTGATATTGCCTGCCTGTGTGCCTGCCCCTGTGGTGGTTACGGTAATATTATTACTCGCTAAAGCACTGTTTAATGTACCTACATTGATAATGCTGTCATTTTGGCTTGGGGTGAATGTGTTGCCTGCATTATTATTGCCAGCTTGTGCTTGGTTAGAAATCGTTACATTAAAGGGGTCAATCAGCCATTCACCGGTTTTACCACTATCCGAAAGTGTCGAGACTTTTGTACTGTCTTGAATTTGAATGTTGGCGGCAGAAGTTTCGATAAAACCGCCATCTTGTCCATTTTTGCCTTCAGCTTTAAGCGTTCCGCTCACGGTTGTTGTGCCAGTTTGCATATCGCCGAGTAGGATAATTTCCCCTTTGGCGTTTTTGCTTAAACGGTTGGCTTCGATAATCCCTGTATGATTAACCACCGCTTGGCTTAGGCTATTTTTGGCTTGGGCGGTCAGATAAACAGCACCATTATCGGCTTGGATGGCACCGCCATTTTCCACCAAACCCTGTAACGTGCCTAAACCAATCTGATATTCGACTAAACTGCCATCTTGCAGCTGTAAAGTCACTTGATCGGCTGCGGTTAAATGCACCACACCATTATTGGCTTGAATCGTGCCGTGATTTTTGACCGTTGGCGCAATCAACGCCACCACACCGCCACCCGCAATAATCGAACCGTAGTTTTCTACACTGCCTGCATTGCCCTGATTTTCAAGACTGTTTTTTAGGGTGAATTTGCCCTGTGCAATATCGCTGTCGGATAGGTTTAAGGTTGAAGCAACAATTCCACCGACATTGACTTGTGCAGTTTTAGAGAAAATTACCCCATTTGGATTGAGTAAGAATACCTGACCATTGGCATTCAGTTTGCCCATAATCTGGCTGGCGTTGTTGTCCAGTACACGGTTTACCGCAATGGCGGATTGATTTGGCTGGTTAAAATTCACCGTGGCATCTTTACCAATGTTAAAGCTGTTCCAGTTGGTAGAGAGGTTTTGGCTGTTTTGGTTGATATTTAGGCTATTATTATTTTGGCTGATTTGTGCCGAACCTTGAGTGATATTTGCCCCTGTCGGTAGGGCATTATTGGCAACCCCAGCCCATGTTGCATTGGCAACTAAAGCCATACTGAGACTTAGACTACACAATAACCACTGCGGACAAGCGGATACGTTTTGGGTTTTGTGTAATGGACGAGATAAATGCGTGCCAACTGTTGTTCCTTTGGCAGCACTTTTGGCATGTTCAGACACCACAACCATCTGCCCTAGTGCTTTGTTCCATACAATTTTATAAATTTTGTTCATCACACATCCCCAAAACTTGTGTTTTTGTAAAGTTATGTGCTATTAGATACACATTACTTGACTTTGCAATACCTGAAATCAAGTATTTTTTAGGAATTACTGTATATAGTTAATATGGTTCCGTTAATTAGACCACTCAATTCAGTTTTATAAGAGCTTTGTTGCACAGACTTATCTGTAAAGGCTTTTTCAGCGATATAATTTTCAAATGAAGAAGCCTACACATAAAATCTACCGCACAACCAATTGGTTCGCATATAACCGAGCACTCATTAATCGCGGAAATATTGCCATTTGGTTCGATCCAGCTACGCAATGGTATGCGCCATCAAAATGCAAACAAGGGCGATATCAAATCTACTCCGACGCAGCCGCCCAATGCTGCTTAATGATTAAATCCTTA
>NZ_VPDB01000097.1:0-8412 GCF_013417925.1 Acinetobacter sp. YH12218 | reverse complement strand
GTTCAAATGGCTATTCTACGTTTGATTGGTTTTGGAAAAAAAGAAGAATTTAAGAAAGTGCTAGCAATTTTAAGAAAGAAAAAGCCTGATAGGACAAGGATCCTATGAAATTTGTCGTGTACAGAGGCATTTTTTATAAATTTTTAGCAAATAGTCGATATTTAATTAAGTAAATTTCTTATATCTAGCAAATCTTTTTCAGCGCTTTTAAATCTAATAAAAGTAGCTTTGATTATTTATTGATCATTAGTCTACTTTTCTTCCTCAAAGCACATCATTTTTTTCTGTCATCACACCGATTCAAGCTTCATAGACATTTTTTAGCTTGCATTTTTATATTTACCAACATTCTTTTAACGTTCATATGCTAAATGTTGCATGACTTCCAAGATGACTTGTTGCTTTCCACTGAAATCCTCGGCAGAAAATAGCAGCTTGGCACGCCGAGGGAGTTGTTCTCGTACCAATGCAAATAGTTGGTACTGTGCTGCGATATCCAAATCATGTAATTGTTGCTGCGCCTCACAAAATAATGCTCTTTTATGCTGTGTAGTTTGGTAGTCAAATAAATACCTCAAGATTCGATCAATCTGTTCATCATGATTATCGGTATTGTAATACGCCATGTTGTTGCTCTTTTTTGATTTTTGACCATTGTTCCATAAGGCCTGTTTTTGCAAAAATCATTTTAATTACATGCTTAGTCATTTTTGCTGATAAAAATACAGCCTATTTTATTTGAATAATCACTATTAACGATCACAGTCATAAAAAGCCACTATTTTTGGGCTTTAGACGCATAGAGTGCAGGCTGCGTTTTACGTACACTCTTTTTATTTTTTAGGTGCAGGATGCCAACACAGTTTTTTCCACGCTTATTCTTACTATTAAGCGGATTAGGATTATTGGCTTTTGGTGTCGTACTCTCTATACATTCAAATTTAGGGACATCCCCTATTTCCTCGGTGCCCTACAGCTTTAGCTATATCTTTCCACTCACCGTCGGCACATTAACAGTATTGATGCACATCGTCATGATACTGCTGCAAATGCTGATCTTAAAATCACGCTTTCAGTGGATACAGTGGCTGCAATTACCCGTGGGAATTTTGTTTGGTGCATTTATTGACGGTTTAATGTGGCTCACCCAAGGCTGGAGCATAGAAAGTTACCCACTTCAACTCCTGGCTTGCTTGGCAAGTTGCCTGATTACCGCTTTAGGTGTGAGCTTAGTGGTCAAAGCCAGTCTAGTCCTCTTAGCCGCAGAAGGTCTCTATCAAGCCATTGCTATTCGTTATCGCCTTGATTTTGGCAACTGTAAAACCTATGGCGACATTGTCTTGGTCAGTATTGCGGTTATCAGCAGTTGGCTAGTCTTACATCAAGTCATCGGAGTACGTGAAGGCACCATTATTACCGCACTTTTAGTGGGGACTTTAGTCAAGCGGATTTTACCTAAATTAAGCTTCATTCAATTTGGCTCTAAGCCCTAAAACCAAGCTCCATGAACATCTATCTGAGTAAAGACATTTTAAAGCTCGATTGAATCGGGCTTTTTTTCTGGCGCAATTAAAGTCTTTAATACAGAAATGAATGTGATTTTTGAAAGGAATAGCTCAATTTTACAAATAAAAAAGGGAAAGATCTCTCCCAAAATCTTTCCCTTAGAATTGAATCTTTAGTCGATCCATCGTGTAGTTATTATAGTTATTTGTTAACTCACTAAAAAAAGAGTCCCTTGGGGAAGAGACTTATAAAAAGTGGAGCTATCGTTATGTACCCTCTAGATGGTATATATCTCTCTAGATGAATAAATCTTATACATAAAATTCAAGAAATGCAACACATTTGGCAAAATTTAAGTGTTGTTTTTATAAGGTTTTTTTTGAATTTGCTTATTTATATTATTAATATATTAATTGGTAAAAAAAAGCAGGCCGAAGCCTGCTTTTAATTCAATAACTTAACTAAAAATTCAAGAATTTATTAGTCGGTAAAAGTTACTTTTGCGATCGCTTTTTTGCTCGCTTGGATAATCAAAGTTTTGTTTTCTGACACAGCATAACCTGCATCAACCACTTCCCAATCCACTTTCACTGCACCACGACCAATTGCATCTTTTGCTTGAGCTGCATTTTTAGTCAAACCCGCTTCACGCAAAATAGAAGTAATGAAAATCTCACCACCAAATGCGCCACGAGAAATAGTCACTTCTGGTGTACCTTCTGGAAGTTCACCTTCAGTAATCAAGTTGCCTGCACCTTTGTGCGCATTTGCCGCAGCTTCTGCGCCATGGAAACGCTCAACCAATTCAAGTGCAAGAATTTTCTTCACTTCTTGTGGATTACGACCTTCAGCCACTTCTTTAAGTAACTGTTGAATTTCTTCAATCGATTTAAAGCTCAACAAGTCAAAGTAACGTTCGATCAAATCATCTGGCATTGACAGCACTTTTTGGTACATCGCACCCGGTGCATCAAATACAGCAATATAGTTACCCAAAGATTTAGACATTTTATTTACGCCGTCTAAACCTTCAAGAATCGGCACAGTAATGCACACTTGAGACTCTTGGTCATAACGGCTTTGTAATGTACGCCCCATCAGCAAGTTAAAGGTTTGGTCTGTACCCCCCAACTCTACATCCGCTTCTAGCGCAACTGAATCATAACCTTGCACCAATGGATATAAAAACTCGTGAATCGCAATCGGTTGATGGCTGTTATAACGTTTAGTGAAGTCATCACGTTCCAACATACGTGCCACAGTTTGCTGTGAAGCCAACTGAATCAAGTCAGCAGCAGTTTTTTGACCAAACCACTCTGAGTTAAACACAACTTTAGTTTTCGCTGGATCTAAGATCTTAAATACTTGTTCTTGATAAGTTTTAGCATTTTCTAAAACTTTTTCACGTGACAACGGTGGACGCGTAGCACTCTTACCCGTTGGGTCACCGATCATGGCTGTATAGTCACCAATCAGGAAGTAAACTTCATGACCTAAATCTTGGAAAACTTTTAATTTATTAATCAGAACCGTATGACCTAAATGTAAATCAGGTGCAGTCGGGTCAAAACCCGCTTTAATTTTTAATGGGCGATTCTGCTTTAATTTCTTAAGAAGATCTTCTTCAGAAATAATCTCATGTGTGCCTCGTTGGATGAGGGCAAGTTGTTCTTCAGCCGGCAGGAAATTTGACATCACAAAATCCAAATAGATCAGTTATACAATTTGTGCGATATACTAACACTTTTTCAGCACATTGCAGGCTTAAGAATCATCATGACAGCGATCTACATTGGGGTAATGACCGGCACAAGCATGGATGGTGTCGATATTGTTGCTGCTTCTTTTGATCCTTTAGAGATTCATGCGACGCTCACACTTCCCTTTGACCCAGACCTTCGTGATGAACTGATGGCCCTCACCTTGCCTGATGATAACGAAATTGATCGCATGGGTAAGGCAGACGTTGCATTAGCTCAAATGATCGGTCATGGCATCAATGAATTGATCGAGAAAAATCAGCTAGATCGTAGTCAAATCAAGGCGATTGGCTCACATGGACAAACCATTCGCCACCGTCCTGAACATGGTTTTACCCTGCAAATTGGCGACCCCAATATTATTACCGAACTCACTAAAATCCCTGTGATTTCAGACTTTCGCCGCCGCGATATGGCTGCGGGTGGTCAAGGCGCACCTTTAGTTCCTGCGTTCCATCAAGCGCTTTTCCAACATGACACCATTCACCGTGTGATTTTAAACTTGGGCGGCATCGCCAATGTCAGTATGTTACCTGCGGGTAAACCTGAAGATGTCTATGGCTTTGATACAGGCCCTGCCAACATTTTAATGGATGCATGGTGCGAACGTTATACTGGTCAACCGTATGATGAAAATGGCAACTGGGCGGCTTATGGTCAGCCTATTCGCAGCTTGCTCGACCGCTTACAAGCGCATGAGTTTTTCTCTAAAGAACCGCCAAAAAGTACAGGTCGTGAAGACTTCAATCTAGAATGGTTAGATGAACAGATTCTCGATTGGCGTGGAGATCTCGAATATGACGAACTCGAAGATACACCAGAAAACATTCAAGCAACCTTAATGAAACTCACCACACGTGCCATTAAAAAAGCCATTTACCGTTCTGATATGGATACTGGTGAAGTCTATGTATGCGGTGGTGGTGCATACAATTCGCACCTATTAGAGCAACTGCGCTGGCGTTTACGTAAACATGAATGGACGGTACAAAGTACCGCCGATTTAGGCTTAAGCCCAACATGGGTGGAAGCCACAGCCTTTGCTTGGTTGGCGATGCGCTTTGTCAATCAGCTTAGTGCAAATTTACCAAGTGTGACTGGTGCTGCTGGCTATCGTATCTTAGGTACAATCACTGCGGTTTAAGAGTCAAAAACATATAAAAAAGGTCTGCAATTGCAGACCTTTTTTATATAGACAAGCTTTTATATATATTGACTACTATATAAAAAGCATAGCTCAAACTTAATTCATCATTGCCTTGGCATGCTCATTACGAAATGCCCGTAAAATCTGCTGTCCCGCCCGACCTGTTGGACTTAAACCCAGTCGATTTTGCTCTTGTCGAATTGCTTGACGGGTTTTATCTCCAATTAATCCATCAACTTTACCGATGTCATAGCCGCGGTTAAGTAAAAATTGTTGAATCTCACGTCGTTCCGCACGTGAAGTCCCAGGATCATCGGTTGGCCATGTCGTACTAAAGCCACCCTTGCCTTGCAAGCGATCGGATAAATGCGCAATCGCTAATGCATAACTCTCTGCGGTATTGTAGCTATAGATTGCATCGAAATTTTTAAACACCAAGAACACAGGCCCACTTGCCCCAGCCGGTGCCATTAAACCTGCTTGGCTCGATCCAGAAAGGTTACCTTGTATTAACGGTGTACCATCGGCACGCTGCAAACCACGATTCATCCAGCTATCTAATGACTTTTTATTACGGCGACTTTCACCACTGATCGACATTCCTTCGGGAATTTTTACTTCAAAGCCCCACGGCTGACCAGTTTGCCAACCACGCTTTTTCAGGAAGTTGGCTGTAGATGCCAACGCATCCGTGGTACTCGACACCAAATCACGGCGGCCATCACCATCAAAATCCACGGCCAGTTCTTCATAGGTACTCGGCATAAATTGGGTATGACCAAATGCACCTGCCCACGAACCTTTCAATTGAGATTCATTTAAATCACCACGCTGCAAAATCCGCATGGCTGCAAAAAACTCGCCACGGAAATAGCTTTGACGGCGTCCTTCACAACTTAAAGTGCCCAATGACTGTAATAAAGGATAGCTACCCGCAATATCACCAAAATTACTCTCCACACCCCAAACCGCGACCACGGTTTCAGCAGGCACACCATAAGCCGCTGCGACACGGTTTAATACATCACGATGCTGCGCCAATTTCTGCTGACCTAGTTGTACACGCTCTTCATCTACCAGACCGGACAGATAGTCCCAAATCGGAGTTGAAAACTCAGGCTGATAGTTGAGCTTTTCAATCACAGAATAATCAGGTGTTAAATTTTGCGTATAGCGATCATAAGTTGACGCACTCACACCTGCATTAATCGCTTGCGAGCGCAAATTGGCTAAACAACCTTGAAAGTTATTTTGTGATGAAATGCTGCTTGTTGCAGGCATACTCGACGAATTGACAGACTGACCATTAATAATCAACTCGGCATTTGCCTGAGTTATTGCCAATAAAGCAGTCCCGAAAACAAATCCTAAGTGATGCTTCATACCCTTGATCTTTTTTTGAATTTAAATTGTTGCTTTAACAATAGCATCTCAAAGCAAAAGTTAAAGGTTCAAAACGTAAATTTAAATTCATAATCTCTACTTATTTAAATTCATTTTTGAAATTTGAATTCAAAAGCAGTTATCCACAACCCAGTTTTAAATTCACTACAAACCAAACAACGGTTTAAATTTAAATTTAAAACTTTTAAATTTAAAAATAAATCGTATGTAGAAAAAGTTATCCACAAATTCAAAATAGCGTAACAATTCATCTTTATTGTTAATAATCAAAATATTATAGCTTTTAAAAGCACTTTCTACAGATCCAATAATTCTGATCAACTTTTAAATTCAAATTTTTAAATTTAAACACAGCGAAATGAATTCATTTTTTGAAATTTAAATTCATAAACTTTGAATTCATTGTTTTTGGCATAGGATTTTTTGAATTCAAATTCATAGTTTAAATTTAAAAACACAGTTTGAATTCAAAACGCATTAGTTATTTTTGATTTTGATTCACATACATCGCAGACTATTGATACACAAAAAACCATACGAAGATTAGCGCAGAATATTTATAAACGAACGAACACTTTATGATCCATAGTTTCTTATCGTTTCAGCGATAAACGGTGTGATTTTGCAAAGAGGCGCAATGATGCCCGAACTACAGCAATAAAAAAAGCGGCCATGTGCATGACCGCTTTTTTATCATTCAAACACAGGTTTAAATGGTCATATCTTCGCTAAGTGCCAGTGGATTCGGCAAAATTTTCGCCAAAGCACGACATAAAGCTGTTAATTCTGCAGTATCGTTCGGCATTAATGTGATGTGACCGATTTTGCGACCTTCACGCTCTGTTTTGTTATACAGATGCAAATGTGCGCCATTCAGTGCCAATACATCTTCAGACTTCGGATGTTGGCCAATGATGTTTACCATGACCGTTGGACGAACAACTTCAGTTGAACCCAAAGGTAGACCTGCTACAGCACGAATGTGGTTTTCAAATTGTGAACACACTGCGCCTTCAATCGACCAATGCCCCGAGTTATGCACACGTGGCGCCATCTCATTGGCATATAAGCCTTTATCGGTCACAAACAGTTCTAGCGTCAAAACACCGACATAATTCAAATGATTGAGCAGGCGAGTAATGTAGTCTTGCGCAACTGGTTGTAAGTCTGCGCTGTTTGGCGCAGGCACAATCGAATGCGACAAAATGCCGTTGTGGTGGTGGTTTTCCGCCAATGGCCATGTTTTCACATCACCGTCTTGACCACGCACCGCAATGATTGAGACTTCACGTGAGAAGGTTACAAAGCTTTCCGCAATCAATTCACCAGCAGGGCCCAGTTCAGCCCATGCTTGATCCATTTGCTCAGCGCTACGTAGCACAAATTGACCTTTACCGTCATAACCGCCACGCGATGTTTTCAGTACGATGGGTAAACCCAGTTCAGCAACAGCGGCTTCTAAACTCTCTAAAGACGTCACGGCCTTATAGGGTGCAACTGGAATAGCCAACTCATCAAACAAGGCTTTTTCAGACAAACGATGCTGTGCAATCGCTAAAGCTTGGCGCGGTGGGTGCAATGCTTTGTTTTTGGTCAATACATCAACATCTGCCAGCGGGGTATTTTCAAACTCTAAGCTGAAAACATCTGCGCTCTGAATGAAATCTTGCAAGCCATTTTCAGCTTGGGTCGAAATCACTGGACCTAGGGCTGCAGAAGGGCAGTCGGTACTCGCTTCAAAGAAGGTGCATTGAATGTTTAAAGGTAATGCCGCTTGCGCCATCATACGACCCAACTGGCCACCACCAAAAATACCAATGGTTTTATCCATGAGAAATGCCCCTTAATTAAGCTTGACCCGGAATATTTTTACTCGCCACTTTATCGGTTTGCGCAGCACGGAAATCTGCAACATTTTTTGCGATTTCAGGCCGTGTTAAACCTAAAATTTGTGCAGCCATGATCGCCGCATTGGTTGCACCCGCTGGGCCAATGGCCAAAGTACCGACAGCAATCCCTGCAGGCATTTGTACAATTGAAAGCAGTGAATCAACACCATTTAGAATCGATGATTTTACCGGTACGCCGAGTACAGGCAAATCAGTCTTGGCTGCACACATGCCTGGTAAATGTGCTGCGCCGCCAGCACCGGCAATAATTACTTGAATACCACGATCACGTGCGGTTTCGGCATATTCGAATAATCGATCTGGAGTTCGGTGTGCAGATACTACTTCCGCTTCAAATGGGACGCCAAGCTGTTTGAGCATATTGGCAGTGTTTTCTAGCGTTGCCCAATCCGATTGAGAACCCATGATAATTCCAACGAGAGGAGTGTCTTGTGAAGCGGCCGCATTCATTGCAATGTTTCCAGAGATTAAAGTAAGAGAGAGTAAATCTCGACTAGAGCCAAGCTTTAATAAGAGCCCCGTATTATAGACTGAAAATTCATCTCATTGACATCCTCCCCCCCTTAAAAGAGGGTGATTCCTACAGCTAGACGCTTATGCCCAAGCGCAAGAATGTTTAGAGCTGAGTTTATATCTCGATCATGAGCTGTACCACAGCTCATGCACTCCCATTCTCTTATTCCAA
>NZ_VPDB01000096.1:0-8713 GCF_013417925.1 Acinetobacter sp. YH12218 | reverse complement strand
ATGAGAAAGCCCATATAAATGGGTAATGTACAAGTTGCTGTAGAAGCATGTTTAATTCGTCTGATCACAGATACTTTATAAAGTATTTTAATACTTTTTTGAATCAGTCAATGCGTAAGTCCTAAATAAAAACTAAAAATATTCCATAACAATAGATTTATTTAAAATCACTTATTAATAAATTAAAGTTTTGTGAATGATAAAAATAATGCTGAGATAGAACGTGAAAAATTATGTAATTTTTGTGACATTAGATTTCAAGCCTTAAGGCTTGTCTAGGGACTCTCTCCAGATTTAGGTTTTACCATGAAAAAATACAGTCTAGCTCTTCTACCTGCATTTGTTGCAGCAGCCATGACACATGTTCACGCCGCAGAAGCATTCGATACTAAAGGTCAGTACATGCTCGGGGATTGGGATGGTAAACGTACCGAACTTGCACAACAAGGTGTGAAGTTTGAGGCCAATATTGCTGCTGATGCTGCCTATCTTGCCGATGGTGGTCGTAATCCGGGACATTCAGCAACGGTAGCTAGCCAATTGTGGTTAGGTACACAGCTTGATATGGAAAAACTCGCAGGTTGGGATGGCGTGACTGTGCGTGCCGTGATGACTGCACGTCAAGGTCAAAGTACCTCAGTTCGTGATTTGCAAGGAGATGTTCATCAATTAGCAAATGCACAAGCCAATTTTGGTCGTGGTAATCAGAAAACTCGCTTATCTGAACTGTCTATTGAAAAGCAATTTAAACAGCAAGGCTTAAGCATTAAAGCAGGCCGTTTAGGTTTGGGCATGGACTTTAACGTGATGGGCTGTGACTTTGCCAGTACTGCGTTTTGCGCTGCGCAAATGGGTAAATGGCAAGGCAATATTTGGATGAATACCCCAGTTTCACAGTGGGGCGCACGTGTGAAGCAAGAGCTTAGCCCAGAACTTGCTGTACAAGCGGGTGTGTATGAATACAACCCTGAAAATGCTTTGGAACGCCATGGTTGGAATTTGGATACCGATGATGCCGATGGTGTAACTATTCCTGTAGAAATCATTTGGACACCAAAATCATTGGTCAATGGCTTACCGGGGAGCTACCGCTTTGGTGCGATGTACAACACCGCAGATAATGTCAAAAATCAAAAAGACATTATTTCGGGCGAAGCAGAAGATCGTACCTTTGGTGGTTGGGTCGCGATTGAGCAACAGTTAACGTCTACAGGTGAAGGCAAACGTGGTTTGCATAGCTTTGCCAATTTTACTTGGCATGATCGTGTCACCACAAAAGTTGATAACTCACAGCAGTTGGGTTTGAAATACATTGGATTGGCCGATCGTTTACCAAACGATATGGTTGGCTTGGGCGTGAACCGTGTGCATGTCAATGATCGACTTTCTGCTGAGAAATTTGATGCAAGTGCAGAATATAATGTCGAGTTGAACTATAGCCATAACCCGACGAAATGGTTGATGATTCGTCCAAGTTTACAATATGTGATTAACCCAGGCTCAACAAATCGAGTTGATGATGCTTTCCTAATTGGTTTAAGCTCTAAGGTAATCTTCTAATGTTAAAATAGGTGCTCTATGCAAAGTAAATTTAACGTCACATCATTTAAGACACATTTACTTTGCCTGACGGCATGTATTAGCCAACAGCTGTATGCAGAAACAGGTTCTACGGAACCTGTTTTACTTCCTGAGATTACCATTGAAGCACCACGAACCAATACCACGTGGTTAAAAACACCTGCATCGGTATACCGTGTACAGCAGGCTGAAAATAATAACAATACGGGTGTAAATCTGTCCGAAACCTTAAAAGGTGTGCCCGGCCTGCAACTGAATAACCGTGAAAACTACGCACAAGACTTGCAACTGTCTATGCGAGGTTTTGGCGCACGTTCAACATTTGGTGTGCGTGGTATCCGTTTATATGTTGATGGAATCCCTGCGACCATGCCGGATGGTCAGGGACAGACGTCAAATATCGATATGAGTAGCTTAAATCATATCGAGGTATTGGGCGGGCCATTTTCCTCTTTATATGGTAACTCTTCGGGTGGGGCGATTTTAACAACGACCAAGCAAGGTACTGGAAAAGACTCCATCGAACTCGGCTATTCAGGCGGCAGTCATAATAAAAGCCGTGCTGATATTGTGCTGCAAGGTGGCTCAGAACAGGCCAATGAACCTAGCTATGTTGTGAGTTCTTCTTATTTTGAAACCGATGGCTACCGTGATCATAGTGCTGCAAATAAGGTACTCAGCAATGCAAAACTGACGTGGGATTTGGATGATGGTTCCAAGGTCAATTGGATTGTGAATCATGTGGATATCAATGCCGATGATCCACAAGGTCTGAATCGGGAGCAATTGCGTCAAAATCCGAAACAAGTTAATGATGCCAATAATACCTATGATGTACGTAAGGAAATTAGCCAAACTCAAACTGGGTTGACGTGGAAAAAACCATTGAATGAGCAGCATGAACTCAATGCAATGGTGTATATGGGGCAACGTGATGTGGTGCAGTATCAGTCCATCCCCAAAAATCCACAAAATAATGCGCGCCATGCAGGTGGTGTGATTGATTTTAGCCGTGATTATTATGGAACAGATATTCGCTGGACAGGCAAAGACCTTTTGCCGAATACGCGTTTTACTGCAGGCCTTGCCTTTGATTATATGGATGAAGACCGTAAGGGCTATGAAAATTTTGATGCCAATGGAAATTTTGGCAAGAATGGCAATATTCGTCGAAATGAAAATAACACCTTGTGGAATTTAGATCCCTATGTCCAAGCTTCGTGGAATTTTTTACCCAATTGGACTTTAGATACAGGGCTACGATATAGCAATGTTCATTATGAATCTGACGATAAATATGTCGTGGGTTTAAATAAGGATGACAGCGGTAAAACCGACTATGACAAAGTTTTACCTTCAGCAGCATTAAGTTGGAATATTGCGCCTCAACTGAATGCCTATGCCAGTTATGCCAAAGGTTTTGAAACACCGACCTTTACAGAAATGGCCTATTCTAAAGATGACGGTATGAATTTTGATTTAAAACCGGCCAGTAGCGATAACTACGAGCTTGGGCTTAAATCACAAAATGCATTGGGGAATTTCACTGCAGCGGTGTTCCAAAGCAAAACTCAAGATGACATCGTCTCTGCAGGAAGTATCAATGGTCGTGCAACCTATAAAAATGCCGATAAAACCTTACGTGAAGGTGTGGAGCTTTCGTGGAATAAACAGCTATGGCGAGATTTAAGCGCGCAAGCAAGTTACAGTTATATCGATGCCACTTTTGATGCCGCAATTCCTGACAGTGATGTCGTCAAAGGCACCTATATTCCGGGTATTGCCAAAAACCAAGCGTTTGCCGCACTGAATTGGCTGCCAGATATTGGCTTTAATGCCGGCCTAGATGTTCGCTATATGGATAAAGTCTATGTCGATGATGCCAACAGTGATGCTGCGTCGAGCTATACCGTGGTTTCTGCCAACGCAGGTTATGTGTGGAAACAAGCAGATTGGAAAGTTAAAACCTATGTACGTGCAGATAATTTGTTTGATGAAAACTATGTCGGTTCAGTGATCGTCAATGATGGAAACGGACGCTTCTTTGAACCAGCGGATGGTTTGAATTGGAGTGCAGGATTAAGTGTGACCAAAGCCTTCTAAAAGGAGAGTGATGTGGCGTTGTTATTTCAACCAATTCAGTTTGGAACATTGGGGCTGACTAATCGAATCGTGATTGCACCCATGTGTCAATATTCTGCCAATGAGCAAGGGGAGTTAAGCTATTGGCATGAGCAACAATGGGCGAATTATGCCTTGTCAGGTGCCGGACTATGTATCATCGAGGCAACGGCTGTACAGGCAGAGGGGCGCATTAGCTATGCGGACCTCGGCCTTTGGAATGATATGCAACGCGCACAGATGAAGGCACTATTGGCCAAGGTGAAATCACTTTCACCTATGCCATTTGCTATCCAGTTGGCACATGCAGGGCGTAAGGCATCGACAGATAAACCGTGGGCAGGACGTGGACAATTACCCCCAGATCATCCTCAAGGATGGCAAACTGTTTCAGCCAGTGATTTGCCCTTTAATGTCACAGATCATGCACCCCATGCTTTAAGTCGAGATGAAATCCAGCAGATCATTCAAGACTTTGCCGATTCAGCAAAACGCGCGGTAGATGCAGGCTTTGACTTAATTGAGCTACATGCTGCACATGGTTATTTACTGCATCAATTTATGTCACCATTGTCGAATCAACGTAGCGATGAATATGGTGGCAGTTTGGAAAATCGCATTCGTCTAACCCTTGAAGTGTTCCAAGCCATGAAAAATGCCGTGCCTGAAGATTATCCAATAGGGGTACGTATTTCCGCAACTGATTGGATGGAATATACTGAAGCACCGAGTTGGGATCTAGACTCGGCTGTTGGTTTGTCAAAAGCGCTTGCACAACTAGGCACAGCCTATATTCATGTTTCTAGTGGCGGCTTAGATGTTGCGCAAAAAATTCAATTACAAGCCAGTTATCAAGTGCCTTTTGCTGAAGCCATTAAGCAAGCCGTTCAGGTTCCCGTAATTGCTGTGGGTTTAATTACCGAAGCAATGCAAGCCGAAGGCATCTTACAATATGGCATGGCAGATGCGATTGGTCTTGCTCGTGCAATTCAATATGACCCGCGTTGGCCATGGCATGCTGCTGCAGAACTCGGTGAAAATTTAAAAATTTCTCCGCAGTACTTACGCTGTCAGCCGCATGCACAAAGAAGTCAATTTACGGCTTTCTAATTATCAAAATTTATAGCGGTCCGATCTACACTCTTAGGTTGAGGGTGTGGATGGAAGAGTCTATTACACAGGATATTTCGTATGGTCTTTGAGGTGATTGGTCCAATCTTTTTTCTTTTGGCCTTGGGATATCTGTCTGTAAAATGCAGTTTATTGAGTAAAGAACAGGTCGGAACCATTGGTGCATTTGTGATTAAGATTGCACTGCCGGCTTTGTTTTTTCAGTCATTAGCTTCTAAAGATTTGCATCAAATTTGGTATCCCGGCTATTTCTTTGTTTATACCGGAGTCACGTTTTTACTGTATGGCATGGCCTATTGGCTATTGTCGACACATTTTAAAAATAATATGTCGCAAACAGCAGTACTGTCACTAGGCGCTGGCATGTCAAATACAGGCTTAATTGGCACTGCAGTGCTAAGCTTGTTGGTCGGTCAAAATGCGATGACCTATACCTCACTGATCGTCATTATTGAAAGTGTGCTACTGATTCCAACGGTGCTGGTCCTTGCACATTTAGGAAGTTCACAGCAAAAAGCCAATATTGGCGACATCATCAAAAATACCTTAATGACCCTGTTAAAAAATCCACTCTTTGCAGGGGTAATGCTAGGGATTGGGTTTGCAATTTTCCAAATCCGTTTGCCTCATCAAATCAATGATGTACTGGCGATGTTAGGTCAAACGGCTTCACCACTGGCGCTGTTTGCAATTGGTGGTGGGATTGTCGGTATGAGCTTAAAGTATGTGAATGCTCAGAGCTTCTATTTGGTGATTTCAAGCAACTTGGTGATGCCTTTACTGACTTATTTGGGCTTACGCTATTTGACTGATGTCAGCCAAGAGATGTTATATGCAGGGACGATTATTGCCGCATTACCGATGCCGACGATTTTTGCCATGCTAGGACAAGTTTATGGCTTAAATGAAAAGACCTTAACGCCTTTGTTGATGAGTACCATCTTGGGCTTTGTCGTAACAGGTGTATTAATCAGTCTGTGGTGGGCGTGATTTTGATCAGCTCAAGATTTTCTTTGTCCCATGAAAAAGCCCTGCATATGCAGGGCTTTTTTTAATGCTTAATTAACTCTTTTTCGCATTGGCTTTAGGTGCTTTGGCTTGTTCAGCGATCATTTTATCCACGGTTGCCAAAGATTCTTTGGCTTGCGGAATATTTTCTTTGGCTAATGCGCTAAATATTTTTTTAGCTTCAGGCAAATTTTGCGGGATGATATTGCCATTTACAAACATATTGCCCACTGCCATCAATGCAGGGACATAACCTTTTTTCGCTAACTCTTGAATGCTATTTAGACCTTGTTGAATAGGCTTTTCATTTTTAGCTTTAAAGCCGGCACTGATGTCATAAAGCGCTTTGGCATGAATCGCAGGGTAGTTGCCTTTTTTAATCAGCGGATCAAGTTTACTGAGTGCCAATTTATCTGACTCAGGTTTATTTTCTGCAAAAAGTAAAATGGCATAGTCGATGGAGGCATCGTCAAAACCTGCCGAAGATGCGCGTTCTAAATATTGTTTGGCCTTGTTGGTATCTTGTTTTAAGCCCAGCGTGCCCGTTGCATAATTTTTACCTAACACATAGTTAGCAACTGGGTAGCCTTTGGCTGCAGCCTGTTCATAGAGTTGGATGGCTTTTTTCTCATCCTTCGCTACGCCTTGACCTGTTTGAGTAAGATAGCCCAAATTATAAGTGGCCTGAGCATTACCTTTTGCTGCAAGCTTGCTCAGTGTTTGGTAGGCGCCATTCATATCTTTGGCCTTGACCATGGCTTCCACTTTAGCAAATTCAGGATCGACGGCATCTGTTTTGGTTTCAGCAAAAGCCAATTGAGTGCTCATTGCTAAAATGCTTGCGAATAGGATTTTTTTCATCTTTAAACCTTTTATAAATCATACACATAATTCCGTTTATGTGTTTTGGTGGTTATTTTTGTCGGTTTTTACATCATAGGTAGATTTACGTAAATGTAAAGTGAGGAATTGTGATTTAAAGCGTTTTTATAAAATAATGTTGATTGCCCTTAGCGTTTTAAATGCCATGACTTTATTGCATCAAAAGCCTTTGCAAAAAAGCAGGACTCTGATTTAATCGCGCATTGTTATTTTCTCTGAGGCAGCGCGATGTTTATTAAAGGCATTAAACGCAATTACGATAAAATCAATGCAGATGAATCGATTGCAGATGAAGATAAAATTGATGCGCTTTTGATGAAACTGGGCGCAGAGTTTTTAGTCAGTAAAGAGGATCGTGTTTATATTTTCAAAAAAGGCGATTTAGAAGCTAAATTTGATGCCAAACATGCGCGCGCCAATCATTTTAAAGAATATGTATGCAAAGACATGAATAAGTTGTTTCATGGATTTTGATTAAAATCATGATTTAAAAACAAAGACGTGAGGGGGAATACAGTTCCTCCTTATTTTTGACTGTTGTGTACTGCACCAGCGTATATGATTTAAAAAACCTTAATTTTCAAAATTATAATATTTTCTAAAAATATAAATTGAATAAAATAGATACAAGGCGTCTATGATGAATACAGATATACATGATTCATTGAGATGTATTTAAATATGATAAAAATAAGTGCCATCTTGATCCTTAGTTTCGTTTGTTCAATGACCAGTTGGGCTCAACAACCCAAGCTTGTACCTCATCCAATCCATTTAAAAAATGGCAAGCAGTTTTCATTAAATTTGCCTGCAAATTTCGAGATCATTCCTGCTGCTGAAGGTCTCAAACGGGTACGCTTTTTTTCGCAAGCGCCTGATCGCAGAATGTTTGTCACGGATATGTATGATCTAACAGATAATAAAAAAGGTACTGTATATATATTGGATGATTGGAATGCTGACACCGGTAAATTTGGCAAAATCATTCCTTATCTGACCGGTTTGAGAAATCCAAATTCAGTTCAGTTTTATACCGATGCTCAAGGACAGGATTGGCTCTATTTGGCGGAAACGGACCAACTGACACGGCAAAAATTTAGTAGAGGAGAAACTCAGCCTTCGAGTAAGGCTGAAGTTTTAGCGACATTTCCTGATTATGGTTTGAGTTATAAATACGGCGGTTGGCATCTGACGCGGACGATTGCTATCGGTGGAAATGGAAAAGTTTATGTGTCGGTTGGTTCGAGTTGTAACGCCTGTGTAGAAAAAGAAAAAGTGCGAGCATCCGTCATCGAGATGAATCCTGATGGTTCAGAGCAACGGGTGTATGCGGCAGGTTTGCGTAATGCTGTTGGGCTAAAATGGATCGGTAGATTTCTATTTGCGACCAATCAAGGTTCTGATCATTTGGGAAGTAAAAAACCAGATGAAACTTTTTATGCGCTAAAACAGGATGTCGATTATGGTTGGCCCGCATGTTATGCATGGCAGGGAAAAGTCTTGGCGGACTCTAAATTTAAACGTGCATCTGGCTGTAAAAATGTTCCATCGCCCTATGCTTATTTCCCTTCGCATTCCTCAGCACTGGGTTTTGATTATTTTGATCATCCAGACACAGATGACACCATCAAAAATTCTTTTTTAGTGGCCTTGCATGGCTCTACCGAAGAAGCGATTGGCCATGGCTATCAAATTGCAATTATGCGTAAAGGACAAAAACTTGAAACCTTTATGAATGGCTTTTTAGTCGGGAAAACGGTAATTGGGCGACCTGCTGATATTTATAAGATCGATGAAAAATCTTTTTATTTTTCGGATGATCGGGCAGGGGTAATTTAGTAAGCGTCCGCTGAACACACCTTATGAATTCATCCTATAAGCCTTAATTTAGTCCCCACTTAGAAACAAGTGGGGACTTAAATTTATGACTACAAATCATCAGACATCCATCGCATCTCTTGCGAAAAAACGAAGAACATACAGTGCTGAA
>NZ_VPDB01000095.1:0-8734 GCF_013417925.1 Acinetobacter sp. YH12218 | reverse complement strand
ACTGGGTAATCTTGGTGTCTTTCTTGCTGCTTTGATTCACTCTAAAGACTGAATGTTTGTCGCTGTAAAACGCTAAAGGCTTACCGTGCTGTTCGACATATAAACGTGTTGAAATCATATAGTCAAAAGTTGATTCTGACTCACAGAAGCGTAAATGCTGTAATTTGCCTGTGGCATCATCAATGAACACCAGTAGACAGCATTTAGCAGCGCGTCCTTCAAACCAGTCATGGTGTGAGCCATCAATTTGGATCAGCTCACCAAAGCAATCCCGGTTGTAACGAGGCTGATACGGGCGCTTCAGGCGCTTGGATCGAGGAATCCATAAGTCAGCTGCAATCATCCAGGAACGCAGGGTTTCTACTGAAAGATCGAATCCATGTACGGTGGTGAGCTTTTCATGCACTAAAGTGGGTCCGAAACCATGGAGTTGGTCAGAAACAATATTGAGATACTTAAGTCTGAGTTCTTCAGGAAGTTTAGAATTGCTGATTTGGCCACGACCGGCATGGGCTAATGCAGCGGGACCTTGAGCTTTGTATTTCTGCAGTAAGCGTCTGATCTGACGTTCTGAGATATGAAGTAGCTGAGCAGTCTGGGATTGAGTTATGCGTTGATCGCAGATTTCCTGCAAGACCGACAATCGTTTAAGTTCTTTATCCGACATAGACACCAACATATCAAACCGTCCGCTAAGGAAATTGCAGAAGTGCATATTCTAAAAGCGGACATTTTTACTTTGGAGAAACCGGACATTTCTATTTTGGAGTTACAAGGGCTGTTCGTTTCGTATAATCGCCATTATGTTAAATTGAGTGCTTAGCGTTATCTAATCATCTCAATATATTATAAGTCACTCGTGAAAATTTCAGTTGTGTAATACCTTGTAATTTAAGGATATAACTATACAGTTTTAAGGTCTTATTCTAATCAAAATTAAATAGATTCTACGAATAGTTCCTCCAATTATTGACACATCTAACCATCTTTTGATGAATCACTTCATAAGCTAATGGGAAACACTAATCATTGGAAGCACAACAGCTCTTTGAGCTATACCAAACTTCGATATATTCATCGATATCCGACTTCAGCTTGTCAAAAATCATTTCATCAGAAATATAAAAATAAGTACGGCTATTC
Organism: Acinetobacter sp. YH12218; assembly: GCF_013417925.1. Taxonomy (NCBI): domain Bacteria; kingdom Pseudomonadati; phylum Pseudomonadota; class Gammaproteobacteria; order Moraxellales; family Moraxellaceae; genus Acinetobacter; species Acinetobacter sp. YH12218. The sequence continues at coordinate 7,591 of NZ_VPDB01000095.1, read as the reverse complement.
AATTACATACACTATTCCTTGGGTTTATTTTCAGATTTTTACAAACATTCAATCAACAACTTCTTCTTTTCAAGACTAAATCAACATAAGTCTATGTTTTAAAATAATTAAATAATTTTTTTCAAGCTTACAATCTACAACTAAAGTCGACCTTCTCGATTTTTTGTTGACATGTCTAAAAAATCAAATATATTAATAATGATACGATATGTATCATTATACAAAAATATTTTAAATAGGATGTTTAAAATGATAGGGCTAATCGGAATAGTCTTGTCCCTAATATTGCTGATGTATTTAGCATATAAGGGCTTCAGCGTTATTGTTCTTGCACCAATACTTGCGTTATTTGCAGTTGCATGGAGTGGGCTCAGCAATGAGATACTTGGGTTTTATTCTCAAGTTTTCATGACAGGTTTAGGTGGCTACATCATCAAATATTTCCCACTCTTTTTATTAGGAGCTGTGTTTGGGAAATTAATGGATGACTCAGGTTCAGCTCGAACTATCGCCAATTTTTTTGTAGAAAAATTGGGACATAAAAGAGCGATGCTTTCTATCGTGCTTTCATGTTCGATTCTAACTTACGGTGGTGTTTCGTTATTTGTTGTTGGTTTTGCTGTATTCCCAATTGCATCTGCACTCTTTAAAGAACTTGGGATTCCGAAGCGTCTAATTCCTGCAGCAATCATGTTAGGTGCTCTTACTTTTACCATGACGGCATTACCTGGCACACCTGCTATTCAAAATGCTATTCCAATGCCATTTTTTAATACAGACCTATACGCGTCACCTGGCTTAGGAATACTGGCATCCATTTTTATTCTGGTTACAGGAATGTGGTGGTTAAACAAGCGTATTGCTAAAGCACATTTAAATAATGAAGGTTATGGCAATCACTTTGAATCACACCACCGTGAAAGTGGATTAACATCATCATCTCCAAGTTTACTGATTGCTTTTGCACCAATCCTAGTAGTTATAATTTCCAACCTACTGTTAACTAAATTTATTTTACCTTCTCTGGATACGGCATATCTTTCTACTGACCAATTTGGAAATACTTCATTAAGTTCAGTCATTGGGCTATGGGCGATTATCTGTGCATTAGTCTTAGCTTGCTTAAGCATCATCGTTCTAAATTGGAAGGCCTTTGTTGATATCAAAGATTCAATTCAGCAAGGGGTGTCATCTTCATTCTTACCTATTTTTAATACGGCTTCTGAGGTCGGTTATGGCTCAGTCATCGCTTCATTGGCAGGTTTTATTATTCTGCGTGATTTTCTAATCGGTATTGCGCCAAATAATCCACTAATTTCTGAAGCTATTGTTATCAATGTATTAGCAGGGATTACAGGCTCAGCTTCAGGTGGTCTTAGTATTGCCCTAAATACAATGGGTGAAACCTATAAAAGTTTGGCACTAGAGCATGGGATTTCATTAGAACTCATGCACAGAGTCGCATCAATGGCCTCTGGCGCACTAGACTCACTTCCACACAATGGTGCCGTAATTACTATCATTACCTTATGTGGATTGACTCATAAACAATCTTATTACGACATGTTCATCGTCGCAGTTGTTATACCGCTGATTGCATTAAGTGGTGTCATTACCCTCGGTACAATATTTGGATCATTCTAGAAAATTCAATACCTTAACCTAATATGGTGAATAAAAAATGTCTCATACGATAAACCTTCCTCGAATTATGCAGGTTGGAAAAAATGCTCGAAGCCAGCTTCCTGCAATATTAAATAGCTTAGGCGCAAAAAAGCCTTTGATCATCACTGACAAAATGATGGTCACATTAGGTTATATCAACGAAATCCAGAACATACTCAAAACAGCAAATATTGAAAGCGACTATTTTGACGAGACTATTCCTGAGCCAACTTCTGCTTCAATCGAAGCAGGTGTAAATCATATTAGATCTCATCAATATGATTCCATCATTGCTGTAGGTGGCGGAAGCCCAATCGACAGTGCAAAAGCCATTAGTATTTTGGGCATGTTTGGTGGAGAAATTCGTGATTATAAATTTCCTCGACAAGTGAATGAGACTGGATTACCTATTATTGCTGTGCCAACAACAGCAGGTACAGGTTCAGAATGTACTCGATTTACCATCATTACTGATGATAAAACCAGTGAAAAAATGCTGTGCGCAGGGTTAGGTTTTTTACCTGTGGCTGCAATCGTAGACTATGAATTAACGATGTCAATGCCTGCCCGTACAACGGCTGATACTGGAATTGACGCACTCACGCATGCAATTGAAGCTTATGTTAGTAAAAAGGCAAGTCCATATAGTGATTCCCAAGCGATTGCAGCAATGAAGCTCATTGGTCCAAATATACAGACCGTTTTTCACGAACCAAATAATGAATCTGCACGTGAAAAAATGATGCTTGGATCTACATTTGCAGGTATCGCATTTTCCAATGCCTCTGTTGCTTTAGTACATGGTATGAGTCGACCGATTGGAGCTTTTTTCCATGTTCCGCATGGATTATCTAATGCAATGTTACTACCGATGATTACTGAGTTTTCAATACATGGTGCACCAGAACGTTATGCAGACTGTGCTAAAGCAATGGGTGTTGCCCATATGGATGACTCTGACAATGTTGCAAATCAGAAACTTATCCAAGCATTAATCGAAATAAATAGAGACCTCAAAGTTCCAACATTAGCTGAATTTGGAGCTGATAAACAATTTTTCGATGAAATTGTCGAAACAATGGCTGAACAAGCACTCGCATCTGGTTCACCTTCCAATAACCCTGTCGTTCCTACAGTCACCGAAATAGTTTCACTATATAAGCAACTCTGGTAAGGCATATTTAATTCATTTTTCCACATCAAGAGGATAGATCCACATGGAATTAATCGGGCATTTTATTAATGGGACTCTGAATACCCAACATGCAAGAACTCAACCTGTTTACAATCCATCAACAGGTGAACAAAGCAAGGAAGTAGCGCTTGCAACCAAAGCAACAGTTGAAGAAGCAATTGCCGCAGCTGAAGCAGCATTTCCTGAATGGCGAAATACTCCAGTGATTAAACGTGCACGTGTAATGTTTAAATTCAAAGAACTGCTGGAAAAAAATGCTGAAAAAATTTGCCAACTTATTGGTGAAGAACATGGAAAAATCATGCATGACGCTGCTGGCGAATTACAGCGTGGTATCGAAAACGTCGAGTATGCTTGTAGTGCACCTGAATTCTTAAAAGGCGAATTTAGTAAAAATGTTGGCCCATCTATTGATTCTTGGAGCGAATTCCAGCCATTAGGTGTAGTCGCTGGAATTACTCCATTTAACTTTCCAGCGATGGTTCCACTTTGGATGTTCCCTATGGCTATTGTCTGTGGAAATACCTTTATTTTGAAACCTTCTGAGCGTGACCCATCATCTACTTTGTTTATCGCGCAGTTGATGAAAGAAGCTGGATTACCAGATGGCGTACTCAATGTGGTAAATGGTGATAAAGAAGCTGTTGATACTTTACTTTTAGATACTCGTGTACAGGCTGTGAGTTTTGTCGGATCTACAGCGATTGCTGAGTATATTTATAAAACTGCTACAGCATCAGGAAAACGCTGCCAAGCCCTTGGTGGTGCAAAAAATCACGCAATTGTGATGCCTGATGCAGATTTGGATAATGTAGTTAGCTCTTTACTTGGCGCTGCGTTTGGTTCTTCTGGCGAACGCTGTATGGCACTTTCGGTTGCTGTGGCGGTAGGCGATGAAATTGCAGACCAAATGATAACTAAGCTTTCTGAAGCGATGAGTTCACTCAAATATGGTCCTTATTTGGATAAAAATAACGATTTTGGACCACTCATTACAGCTCAACATAAAGCTAAGGTTGTAGGTTATATTAATAGTGCTGAAGAACAAGGTGCGAACATTGTGGTTGATGGTCGCGATGCTGCTCCAGTTGGTTATGAAAATGGTTTCTACGTTGGTGCCACACTCATTGATCAAGTCACTGCTGACATGACCAGTTATAAAGAAGAAATTTTTGGACCTGTATTACAAGTGATTCGTGTAAGTACAATGCAAGAAGCTATGAACCTTATTGATAATCATGAATATGGTAATGGTACTTGTATTTATACACGTGACGGTGAAGCAGCCCGCTATTTCAGTGATAACATTAAAGTTGGTATGGTCGGAGTTAATATTCCGCTTCCTGTACCTGTTGCTTATCATAGTTTTGGTGGTTGGAAACGTTCATTATTTGGTGACTTATATGCGTATGGTCCAGATGGTGCTCGTTTCTATACTCGACGCAAAACCATTACTCAACGTTGGCCAAGTGCGAATGTTAGAGAAGGCGCACAATTTTCTATGCCGACTTTAAACTAAGATTAGCAAACAAGATAAGGGGGAAGCTGTTATAGCTTCCCTTTTTTATGTAGTATCAATCAGATGACTCAGGTCGTTGGCAGCTTGACGCAATAGTGGTTCAAAAGCCAAAAGATCATCTAATGATTTACGTATGGTCGGTGCATGTACATATAAACATGCAACAATCTCTTCTTTTCTAAAGATTGGAACTGAACACGCCACCATACCTGAGATAAATTCTTCGTTATCTGTTCCAATTTGATTTGAATAAATTTGACTTAAATTTTCTTCAAGCAAGATTGGATTTGTAATGGTATTTTTAGTCATTTGTTCAATAGACAGATGTTCCAATATTTTTTTTCTACGTTGATCTGATTGAAAACTCAGTAGTAATTTCCCACTGGATGTACACCATAGTGGCACAGTAGAACCAATCGGTAGATAGACTTGTAAGGGCCAATTGGTCTGGACACGGTCTGTGTATAGCATTTGATTGTTATGCAGTATAGCGATTCCACATGTTTCATTAATTTGCTCTGACAACTTTTGCAAAATCGCTAGTCTTTCTATTTTTAGAGGTTCTTGCTGCCATGCACTCATGAGCAAATCATAGGTTCGCTCGCCTACGATATACCCACCATAGGTATCAACCTTAATGAACTTTTCCTGCTCCAAGGTCTGCAACAGTCGATGGATACTAGGTTTAGGAATATCCAGTTCTACTGAGAGGTCTAAAGGGGTCGGAGGATGTTTGGCTGTTGAAATAGCCTCAATAATATCTAAAACTCGGGTTATTGATGAGCCTTTTCTATTCATTGTAAGTACTCGATAGTCAAAGGTAGTTACCTGTACAAAAAGAATAATATAATTTTTCAAATTATAAGTGATGTATAGGATTCATCCTAATGATTGCTGAATGTTTTTAGCATGTTGGGTTTTACAAATTAAATTAGAGCGGCCTTGTTGAACAAACCTACCGATAAAGTCTTATTCCGCTATATAATTTGCAAATGAATAAGCCTATAAAAGGGCAGCAACAGGTGTGCCAGACTCCGCTTGCTTTAATATGGACATGATCTGGTTGTCAGTAAATTTAGATGTTTTCATGCAGAATCTCCTGCTTGTATCTTAAGAGAAAATTCTACTTTTAGATCCTATTATTTTTAGGGGGGATTACCAAATGATCTACTAATTTTTATAGGCTCATAAATAACTACCCCATAAAATTTAAGCTAAAAATTTAGTAATTTCTTCAGCTGTTGCTTTTGCTGTCCTTGAAACGCCCACTAAAGTTGCTGAACCAGGTCCAGTCCATTCACCATATCCCACTAACCACAGGTTAGGTTGTTTGACTGACCTTGTCCCTGTAACCAGTACCGTATTGTTTTCCTCTACGATCTCAAGTGGTTTTAAATGATCTAGAGCCGCTTTAAACCCAGTACACCAAATCACGGCATCGATCTGTTGAAAAGATCCATCCTCCCAAATCACGCCATCTTGCGTGAATGCTGCAAATGGTCGCTCACTATGCAGCACGCCACGTGCACGTGCATCTTTGACCGAATCAATCATGACAATATCGCCCAGGCCACCAATCGGCTGATCTACAGTACGACCTTCGAGTTGTGCCTTTAAACGCTCCGTAGCACGTAAAAACAAGATACGTCCATCAACATCATCAGCTAGAAATTGAGGAGGGATCGGGGTGATCCAAAGTGTATTGGCCACTTGAGAAACTTCAGCTAGAATTTGTGCGCCAGAATTTCCGCCACCCACAATCATGACGTTCTTATCTTTGAAGGTTTCTGCATTTTGGTAATGCGCGGAATGTAATTGTAGTCCTTTAAAATTCTCCTGACCTGAATAAGATGGGATATAAGGATGACTCCAAGTACCGGTTGCACTCACTACAGCTTTTGCTTTCCATGACTGTTCACCTGCATAGACGTTTAATATGTCTTCCTCAGCCTCAACACGATCAACGTGCACAGGACGGACAACCGGAAAATGATAACGTTGCTCATATTGCTGTATGTATTCAATCACTTCATGACGAGTCGGATAAGTTTGTTCTGTCCCTGGCATCATCCAGCCTGGTAAGGAACTCCAGCTATTCGGTGAAAACAGTCGCAAAGAATCCCAAGCATGTAGCCAGGCACCGCCTGCCTGCGGCTGTTCATCTAAAATGATAAAAGACAGACCATTGCGCTTTAAAAAGTAAGATGTAGCTAATGCTGCTTGCCCCCCACCAATGATGATCACGTCTGTTTCTGTTGTTATTGACATTTTTCTTTCCCATAACTTCATTATTATCAAAAGTATATATCTATCTTGATCATTGTGCCCAATAAAAACCCAATATCAGGATGAACTGATATTGGGCATGGGCAGCACTATCTCTCTATATTAGAGGGTAGATAAAATGAGAGTATTACTTCTACAAATTATCAAGGTACTTTTCAGCATCCAATGCAGCCATACAGCCTGAACCAGCCGAAGTAATGGCTTGACGGTATACGCTATCTGTAACATCACCAGCAGCGAAAACACCCGGTACGGAAGTGGCTGTAGCATTGCCTGCAGTACCGCTTTGTACCTGGATATAGCCATTTCGTAACTCAAGCTGGCCTTCAAACATACTGGTATTTGGTTTATGACCAATTGCAATGAATACACCTTGAACATCAACGTCCTGAATGGAATCATCCTGTGTCGATTTTAAACGTACACGGCTTTGTTGCACAAAGATTTGAAATGCAAAGCGCCCCTAATTGAGCCAAATTTAAGGCGTAACTTGGGTAAGTGGTCGACCTAATTCCGTAAATCTGTTAAGGACTGCTACACGTGCATGGATCTCATTCACTTGGCTAGCAAAACTCCTTGCACTGAGTTTATCTCCTAATAATTTGATGCAATGCATCTTAGTTTCAACCAAACTTCGCCGATGATAGCCTGACCATTTTTTCCATAGTGTCCTGCCTGAGAAGCACTGCTTCGCAAGATTAACCGTTCGAAGTAATTCATTTCGCTCTAGCGAGCTACTCTTTGTATCTTTCCATGGTTTCGCATTTTTTCTAGGTGGAATCACCGCATGCGCTTGCCGATCTGCAATGACCTGACGGCATTGCTTAGTGTCATAAGCTCCATCGGTATAAACAGAATCAATCCGCTCATCTTGTGGAATCTGATCAAGTAAATCACCAAGCACCTGTGAATCACTGACATTATTG
>NZ_VPDB01000094.1:0-8974 GCF_013417925.1 Acinetobacter sp. YH12218 | reverse complement strand
GCCTATTTAAGTGATGTGCTGAAAAGGTTGCCGACACATAAAGTGACTCAGATTGAAGAATTGCTACCACACCGCTGGAAACCTAAATCGAATTAAAAAATAGGCATGGGGTTCAGCGGACGCTTACCTTTAAATAGACACTAAGCATTTTGTTAAAGCGTGAATGTATTGAGATACAATTTTAGCCATAAAAAAGCAGCCCTGAAGCTGCTTATTTTTATTCAGTGATCACATTATTCTTGATCAACTTTCATTGGTTTTACATCCATTTCTTGATATGAAACCAACTTAGTTTTGTGTTTCCACTTATAACCGAACCAAATGGCAAGGAATAAGAAAATACCAATATAGGTAGAAACAACGGCCAACCATTCACCATCTAAAACGGCTTGATAGTTCTGACCAAGGACTACGATGGCACACAAAACAAAGGCAAACCACGGTGCAAATGGGAAGAATTTTGCACGGTAAGCAAGATCTTCTAATTTATTGCCTTGAGCCAAGTAGCCTTTACGGAAGCGATAATGTGAAACTGCAATACCGAGCCACACAATAAAGCCACACATACCTGACATGTTCAGTAACCAGTTAAAGACCGCTTGTTCACCGATAAAAGTGGTTAAGAAGCACAGTGCCGCAATCGCCGTCGTTGCATAAAGTGCATTCATTGGTACGCCACGTGCATCTAAGCGACCAAAGACTTTCGGCGCACTGCCTTTACGTGCCATATCAAACAGCATACGAGTAGAGGAGTACATACCAGAGTTACCCGCTGATAAAATCGCAGTCAAGATCACCGCATTCATCACCGATGCAGCAAATGCAAAACCTGCTTTTTCATACAGTAAGGTAAATGGTGAAAGTGCAATATTTTCAGTAGATGCTGCTTGTAATAAACGTGGGTCATCATAGGCAATGAGAGTGCCGATAATGAAGATACACACGATATAAAACAACAAGATACGCCAGAAAATTTGCTTGATGGCAATAGGAATGGTCTTTTCAGGATCTTTCGATTCACCTGCAGCCACACCAACCATTTCAGTCCCTTGGAAAGAGAAACCGGCAATCATGGCCACACCAATCAAGGCAGATAAACCGCCGACAAATGGGGCTTCACCCTTGGTCCAGTTGGCAAATGTTTCTACGCCCGGTGTCAGCATGATTTTGCCAATCATAAACAGGCCGATAATGATAAAGGCAACAATTGCGAGCACTTTAACAAGCGAGAAGAAGAATTCGGATTCACCGAAGCCTTTTACGGTCAGTGCATTAATGGCAAAGACGATTGCGAGGAAAATCGCACTCCAGTAGAAGCCCGGAATATCTGGAAACCAGAATTTCATAATGAATTGGACTGCAACCAATTCAAATGCCACGGTAATCGCCCAGTTATACCAATAGTTCCAACCCAAAGCGAAGCCGAAACCACCCTCGACATATTTGGTGCCGTAGGTAAAGAATGCACCCGAAGTTGGATTATGTGTTGCAAGCTCACCTAGACTGGTCATCAAGAAGTAAATCATGATACCAATTAAGCAGTATGCAAGCAGGGCGCCACCCGGGCCTGCATTGGCAATGGTTGCACCTGAGGCAAGGAATAAACCTGTACCAATTGAACCACCAATTGCAATCATGTTGAGATGGCGAGCACCCAACTTACGCTGAAGCTGAGCTGGTTTTTGAGTTTCGCTCATCATTGTTCCTTAAGATTTTTTTGCGTGCTCGCAAACAAGACTTTAAATCCTTGTTGGTCGGCTTTGATTGTACATTGACCATAATGTTGCTCAATTAAAGTCGGATAATTGAGGAATCGGTTGGCAACAATCCAAAGCTCACCCCCAGACTTCAAATGTCTGCGCGAAGTTTTGCATAGATTTTCACTGGCATTGTAGTCGGTTTGAATCCCTTGATGGAAGGGTGGATTGCTGACTATGGCATGTAAAAATAATGGAGCATCCTCGATTCCTGTGACCGCTTTAATCTCAAGTTGTTCAGGTTCAAGCAAATTTTGTTCAAATGTCATTTGTGTAGACGCTAGTGCAAAGGCATCTACATCCATGGCAAAGATACGATTTTTAGGATTCAGTTTGGCTAAATAAGCACTGATAACACCCGCACCACAGCCAAAATCTGCAATTTTGCCAGAAGTCACCTGTGATAAATAAGGCAATAATGTAGCCGTACCCACATCTAAACGGTTCTGGCTAAATACACCCGGCAGTGCGCAAATCGTAAGCTCACCATTTGGGGTCTCTACTGGATATTTTTGCACCCATTCTTGCAGTGGCTTCAGTGTGACAGTTTTTTCCAATAGGGTTTGCCACATTTGACAGTGACGCGCACTATCAATTTTTAGGGTTTTACCAAAGGGCTGTAATTGTTTTGCAGCGCGTTCAACACCGCCTTTTTTCTCACCCACGAGGAAAATAGAAGCACCTTGAGCAAGATGACTTGCGACATTGTGTAATAAATAATTTAGCAGTTCTTTTGATTTTGGAACAAAAATAACCGCTTGATCAAACTGACCCTCAGGAAAATCGACACCAAAATGGACGTTTGACTGTTGATTTTGAAAGTACTGAAAATCATTAAAATTCCAGCACCAAATCGATGGCTTAATATTGTCATTCAATTGACTGAGTAAGTCATCTGTCGGTGCATTTACGAAAAGCACGCGATCTTGTAATAAATCGATCTGTCGTATAACGACTTCACTTGTGAGATCCATAGATTTCTCCATCATAAAAAACACTGCCTAGGGCGGAACCTAGGCAGTGTTCTTTGACAAATGAACTTACTTCTTCACTTCAGGAAGAACAATATTCAAAATAAGGGCAGCGATACCACCAGTGGCAACGCCTGAACTGAAGATATTACGGAACAATTCAGGAAGATGTTCAAGGATTTGTGGTACTTGTGCAACACCTAGACCCAATGCCAATGAAATCGCAATGATTAATAGTGCGCGGCGGTCTAAATGAATGCCTGACAAAATATTAATACCAGAGGCAGCCACAGCACCGAACATCACCATCACAGCACCACCAAGCACGGCTTGTGGAACCGCCTGAATGACACCTGCTACAGCAGGAAGTAAGCCTAAAATAACCAATAAGGCAGCAATCCAAATGCCTACATAGCGGCTTGCAACACCTGTTAACTGAATAACACCGTTGTTTTGCGCAAATACAGAACTTGGGAACGTGTTAAAGATACCGGCAAGGAATGAGTTTGCACCATTCACCAATACACCACCTTTAATACGCTTCATCCATTCAGGGCCATCTACAGCTTGATTTGAAAGCTTAGAAGTCGCGGTAATATCGCCAATCGCTTCCAAAGATGTCACAAGGTAGATAAATGCCATTGGAATAAACAAGCTCCAAGAGAAGCTTAAGCCAAAGTGCATCGGTGTTGGAATTTGAACCAGTGGCGCATCTTTTAAACCATCAAAGTTTAAATGACCCATAAAGCCTGCAAGGATGTAACCCACGACTAAGGCAATTAGGATGGCAGAACTTTTTACCCATGTAATACGCACACGGTTCAATAAAATGATCAGTGCCAAAACGGTACATGACATGATGAGGTTGTCTGCATTGGCAAATGTTTTATCGCCCATGGCTTGATAACCACCACCCATGCTGATCAGGCCTTCTTTAATTAAAGTCAGACCAATCAATAACACCACGATACCTGTTACCAATGGAGTGATCAGTTTTTTCACCCACGGTAAGATCCGTGACACACCCATTTCAATGAATGAACCCGCGATCACCACACCAAAGATAGATGCCATCACTGCTTCTACAGGTGTACCTGCCGCAACCATTGCAGAACCAATACCGATAATAGGACCAATAAAGTTAAAGCTGGTTCCTTGTACAATCAGGAGACCTGCACCAAATGGACCGACTTTTTTACATTGTAAAAAGGTTGCGATACCAGAGATCACCAATGACATCGACAGAATCATATTGGTGTCTTCTTTTGACACACCAAGTGCCAAACAGATCAGCAGACCCGGCGTCACAATTGGGACAATAATGGCCAATAAATGTTGGAACGCAGCGAGAAAAGCAATAAAAGGTTTTGGTCGATCATTCAATCCATAGACTAAATCGAGTTGATCTTTTGCTTCGGGAGATTGGTTTAAATCAGACATGCGGCACTGAAAATTAAGGCTAGGTGGCGCTATTCTAATCTGTTTACACAGCTTAACAAAACCAAAAGCGTGCCAGTCGTCAAAAAAAATGCGATTGTCAATAAACTGTCACTACTAAAATCTATATTTTTTCTGTATAATTTGCCCTCAAACTTTAGGCGTATCGAATTCACATGTCAGATATTAAAACTCTCCGTAACATTGCCATCATCGCGCACGTCGACCATGGTAAAACTACTCTTGTAGACAAACTTTTACAGCAATCAGGTGCTCTTGGCGATCGCGCAGGCGAGATCGAACGTGTAATGGATTCGGGCGCTATTGAAAGCGAACGTGGTATTACCATTCTTGCAAAAAACACTGCAATCAAATGGTTAGACAAACGTACTGATACTGAATACCGTATCAATATCGTGGACACCCCGGGACACGCCGACTTCGGTGGTGAAGTAGAACGTGTAATGTCAATGGTCGACTGCGTACTTCTTCTTGTTGACTCTCAAGAAGGCCCAATGCCACAAACTCGTTTTGTAACGCAAAAAGCGTTCGCACGTGGTTTGAAACCAATCGTAATTATTAACAAAGTGGACAAGCCAAACGCTCGTCCAGACTGGGTAATTGACCAAGTATTTGATTTGTTCGACAACCTTGGTGGTTCTGACGAACAGTTAGACTTCCCAGTTGTATATGCTTCAGGTCTTCGTGGTGTGGCTGGTCCATCTCCAGAAGAACTTGCTGAAGACATGACTCCATTGTTCGAAACAATTGTAGACATCGTTGAACCACCAGCGGTTGACGTTGACGGTCCATTCCAAATGCAAGTGTCTTCACTTGACTATAACAGCTTCGTAGGTGTTATCGGTGTTGGTCGTATTCAACGTGGTTCAGTGAAATTAAACACTCCTGTAACTGTAATTGACAAAGACGGTAAAACACGTAACGGTCGTATCTTAAAAATCATGGGTTACCATGGTTTAGAGCGTATCGATGTTGAATCAGCTTCTGCTGGTGACATTGTTTGTGTAACGGGTATTGATGAACTTCATATCTCTGACACAATCTGTGATCCAAAAGCAGTTGAAGCTTTACCTGCACTTTCTGTAGACGAACCTACTGTATCGATGACTTTCCAAGTAAACAACTCACCGTTTGCTGGTAAAGAAGGTAAATTCGTAACTTCACGTAATATCCGTGAACGTCTAGATCGCGAATTGATTCACAACGTAGCATTACGTGTTGAAGATACTGACAGTCCTGACCGTTTCAAAGTATCTGGTCGTGGTGAGCTTCACCTTTCAGTTCTTATTGAAAACATGCGTCGTGAAGGCTTCGAAATGGGCGTATCTCGTCCACAAGTAATCATCAAAGAAATTGATGGTGAAAAACAAGAGCCATACGAAAACGTAACGTTTGACGTTGAAGAGCAGCACCAAGGCGCTGTAATGGAACAAATGGGTCACCGTAAAGGTGAAATGACCAATATGGAAGTTGACGGTAAAGGCCGTATCCGTATTGAAGCAACAGTTCCTTCACGTGGTTTGATTGGTTTCCGTTCTGAATTCTTAACTATGACTTCAGGTACAGGTATCATGACTTCAAGCTTCTCGCACTACGGTCCTATGAAACAAGGTACTGTTGCGAAACGTCAAAATGGTGTGTTGATTTCTATGGTTCAAGGTACTTGCTTGGGCTATGCACTATTCAGCTTACAAGACCGTGGCCGTCTATTCGCTAAACCTCAGTTAGAAGTTTATGAAGGTATGATCGTTGGTATTAACTCGCGTTCAGACGACATGACTGTTAACCCAACTAAAGCGAAACAGTTAACTAACGTACGTGCTTCTGGTACTGATGATGCGTTGACTCTTGTTCCGCACATTGAATTTACGCTTGAACAAGCGCTTGAATTTATTGAAGACGACGAATTAGTTGAAGTAACGCCTAAGTCAATCCGTATCCGTAAACGCTGGTTGACTGAAAACGAACGTAAACGTAACCGTAACGTTTAATTTTACAGTTTCAAAAAAACCGCTGACTTAGGTTAGCGGTTTTTTTATGCATGGGCGTTTTGAATAAAAATGCAAAAATTGAATGACTTTATTCATTTAATTCGACATGCATAATTTTGATAAATCCTTTTTCATAGAATGTATTACCAAAATCAAAAATGTTTTGTGTGAATTTTTATACATGGCATTTAGAATCTAATATAAACCAAGTAAATTAGGTGGAAATAGTTATACAGATATAATGTATACTTCGTCACAAAATTAAAGCTGAAAAAATTTCTGGAGATCACATGAGTATTATTCAAGAATTTAGAGAATTTGCCGTAAAAGGCAACGTGATGGACTTGGCTGTAGGTGTCATCATTGGTGGTGCTTTCGGTAAAATCATCGATTCAATGGTAAAAGACATTATCATGCCTTTTATTTCTTGGATCCTTGGTGGTGACGTTGATTATTCAAATTGGTTCTTAGTATTGGGCGATAACCCAAACAATTTAACCACGCTAAAAGCAGCACAGGATGCAGGCCTTAATGTTTTGGCTTACGGTAACTTCTTAACTATCTTAATCAACTTCTTGCTTTTGGCATGGGTCGTATTCTGGTTAGTGAAATTGATGAACAAATTGCGCCGTCAAAAAGTTGAAGAGCCAGCTCCAGAGGCGACTCCAGAAGATATCGAATTACTTCGTGAAATTCGTGATGAATTAAAACGTAAAGGTTAATCCTTTAGCAGTGAAAACGGCGCTTAAAGCGCCGTTTTTTATTGTGAATTTTGTTGAGGCGCCATTTTCATAAACTTAGGTTCTGATGTCGAAAAAACAATGCCATTTCGAATGCCTGTAAATACTTCATTTGCTTCTTCAGGTGATTCGGGTGCGCAGGCTTGTTGACCTAATATAAATAAGACTAAAGGGTGATTTTTGGATAATTTGCTAATTTGCTGTATCGCATCATACCATTTTGATTCATCGTTACGATTCCCATCTAAATCTAGTGCCAACTGGACTTCACCATGAGGGTTCATATCTTGATCATCATATAATGCTTGGATAAGTGCATGCTTTCGTTCACCTCGAATGATTGTAAAATCTGTTGTATCGACAGTGCCAAGACGAAAATAGTTGTAATAGCCCAATGGAATGTCCTTTGTTTATTATTAAGTAGAATTGATTTAGTGCAATGTTATCTGGTTGCTATGATTTATATTATATGATTGAAAACCGCCAGCCAATGTTCTGAACGATTGAAAAAAATACTGGGATTATGTGCTTTAAGATGAAAAGCACATATTCGCGATATACTCGTTATAGCATGTTCAATGTGGGTGCTATGTTACATCCGAAACTTAATTTCTAATAAATGCCAGCCAAATTGGCTTTTGATCGGACCATGCAGTTCACGTTCAGGTAGGGTAAATACCGCTTTATCAATTGGGCCAACCAACTGGCCTTTTTTAATGTCGCCAAGCTCGCCGCCTTTTTTACCCGAAGGACATGTCGAATGCTGCTTCGCAATTTTGGCAAAGTCCGCACCGCCTTTGATTTTCTTTTTCAGTTGCTCACATAGTTCTTTATCTTTGACTAATATGTGGCGAACAATCGCAGACTTCATGCTTTATTTCCTTTCAGAGTTTTCTTAGTCTGCATTTTAACCTTTTTTAAAGGCTGGCACTCAGGGCAAAACACCGATGCACGTTGTCCCAGTTTGATATTTTGCAACGTGGTTTCACAGTTGATGCACATTTCACCGGCACGTCCGTAGGCGAGCAGGGTTTGCTGGAAATAACCATTTTCACCCATCGCATTGCTGTAATCGCGTAAAGTTGAACCGCCTAAATCAATCGCCTGTTTTAAAATGCGTTTGATTTCGATGACCATTTTTTCAACTTGTTCAAAACTCAAACTCGATGCAGGCTGCGCAGGGTGTATGCCGAGGTTAAATAAGCTTTCCGTTGCATAAATATTGCCGACTCCGACCACGATATGATTGTCCATGATCGATACTTTGATACCGGTCTGCTTATTTTTAAATTTTTGGAATAAGTATTCAGCATTAAACGCATCACTCAGCGGTTCAGGGCCAAGCGTGTCAATCAGTTTGCTTCGAGACGATGCATCTAACCATAAAATACAGCCAAAACGGCGTGGATCGTGATAGCGCAATTGCATATCTTCAAAATGAATCACCAGATGATCATGCTTGCGTAATGCTTCATGACCTTCACAAATCCGAAAACTGCCAGACATGCCCAAATGCCACAACATGCTGTCCTGTTCAAATTCAGCCAAAATATATTTTGATCGACGGCTGAGCTGAAGCAGCTTTTGTCCGGCGAGTTTTTGAATGTCGTCAGGAATTGGCCAACGCAGACTCGACTGAAAAACCTCAACTTTGAGAACCTTTTCATTCAATAATGGCAATAAACTGGTTTTAGTGGTTTCTACTTCTGGTAATTCAGGCATAAAGGTCGAAGCAATGGGTCATTCAAGTTATGCATACTATTGGGTCTAGCCCTACAGAATGCAAGTTTCATCGCGGTCTGAGGAATGCATGAACAGGTTATTGATTATTAATTGTGAGAATAATAAACCAATAAGTCACGATGATGAGTTTAAGCAAGCGATCAGAATTTTAAAATTTAATTTTTTAAAAAATATAAGATATTGAAAAATAATAGGACTTACGCACTATTATTTAAAGATTCTCTGTGGTAGCAGATGATTTTTATCGAGAATAAAGTCATCAATGAAGCTTTTGATAATTGGTCTAAATAATTTCTTCTGCCAACGATATACAT